>JALZHR010000481.1 GCA_030860665.1 Acidobacteriota bacterium | reverse complement strand
GATGAATACCGGCGAGCTGCCCGGTGGCGCGTGACCGACCCGGAAAAACCGGTTTTTTTGAACACTAAATCCGAAGAGCTTTCCTACAGTTCGGTTTACAAGTCCATCAAGCGCGCCTGGAAACGTTCCGGAAACAGCTCGGCGGAGGCGGATGTTTCGACACACTGGCTGCGCCACACGACGGCTTACTCGGTTCTCCGCAGCGAGCTCGGCGCGACGTGGCAGGACAAGCTTCTGATTCTGAAAGGTATGCTCGGACATAACAGCATAAAGACGACCGAGATTTACTGTTCTATCCCGGTCGTGGTAATGCATTCAATCAACCGCCCCGACGGGCGACCGCTGTACGAGGAAGCTGCGGAAATTTATCGCTCCACATATCTGCCCCCGGCTCAAAGCTGCAGCCCGGAATAATTTTAAAATGAGCACCTTATATACTACCTCTTCCGAACAACTGCCCGAACCGACTCTGGAAAATCCTTACGCGCAAATTGACTGGGTCTGGCGCCGGTTTATGCGCCGCTACAATAATCCGAATACGCTCGAGGGAATTGCCAGCCATCTCACCGCCTACAAGCGTTATCTGAAAGCCGCCGGCAGTAGCGGCGAGCAAAGCCTCAAAACCGACCCGCGTTTTTTCCTTGCCGCGCATTGGGATCGAATGGCAATTTATAATGCCGAGAAATACTGGCGGAGCCGGAAACTAAGCGACCCGACCATTCAAGGATATGTATATACCTTACGAGCAGTCGTGGAATATGCCGCTGAAATAAATCTCATTGCCGTCAAGCATTTTGTTCATCCCGAAACTCACAGCGCCGGCAACGGGACCTACGGTGCGGCTTACTCGGACGCCGAGTTAAATATCATTGACCGCTTAATCAGCGAGGGGCTTCAATACGCCAAAAAAATAGTAAACGGTTATTGCCGGACCGGTGTCGGCAGTGATCCGCGTAAAATTCATCGGGACGGGGCGACCACAGAAAATGGCTGGACAGAATGGGATAACGTTGTCTGGTATTTTGAGAACGTCCTGAATTGTAAAACGGTAATCGCCGGGCGGGTCGTCGACAAACTGGTGCTGAAAGAAAAAGCGCCGGCGGCGTTTAGGGAATTCGTCAGGCTGGCCGGGAAACATCAGGGCGGAATCAAGGCGGTCTGGGAAAGACTCGGGGTTGCCCCGATTATCGATAAAAGCGTCATTCTGCCGGTTATGATGTGTCTTGCGCGAGAGACGGGGCTCAACACCGATGCGATTATTAATCTCTCGCGTGATTGTTATAAAAAATCGCATCCGGCGACCGGTTTTCCCTACGTCGAGTATTTCAAGCAACGCTCGACGGGCGAAAAACAATTGCATCTGAAGCTTTTGGATGATGGTGATGAAGAATCAGCGCCGCATTTTTCTCCGAATCGTTCGGAAGTCGTTCGTCGCTGCATTGAGCTGCTCCTGGACTTGACAGAGCCGCTAGTGGCGGACGCAAGCCGGCAAGATAAAAACAGCCTGATGCTGATCCAAGTTCGCAGGCAGACACCGGCGAGCCGCTTCAGGGTACAACGTATCGATAAGGCTTTTTTGCATAGCTGGTCAGTCGCCGTGAGAAGCAAATTAAAGAAATCAGTTGCCGCCGATGTTCTGCCGACCTTGAACTTGTCTCGTTTTCGCGCGACCCGAATAACGGAAATGGTGCAACAGGGGCACGATTTTTTTCAGGTCCAAGCCGTCGCCGGTCATGCCAGTTCCCGCACGACGCTGCAATATATAGCCAGACAGCGAATTGCCGGGAAAGCGCAGCGCGAAATAGAGCAGGCGCTGCTTCAGGTTCATCAAAGCGCGCGGAAAAAGGGTTAACGCGGAAATTTATTGTCGGAGGATTTTCATTGATGAGCAGAGAAACGAGTGCAGGAAAATACGCGAAGTCATCTCATTATGAGCCTGAAGGAGTGGATTCGCCGGAATCGGTCGATGATCGGCTGGCAGTTGCGCTTGATAGTAAAGTGTCGCACCGCTCTGTTTTTGCGGATCCGGTCTGGAGCTGGGAAGACTCGTCCAATCCCAGGCTCGCCTGTTACGCCGGAGATCACCTGACCATCAGATGGAGCCGGCTTTCAGGCATGAGTCTGAGCGAAGAGATACTCGAAGTTTTAAAAAAATATGCGTTTTTCCGACTTGTTTGCTCCAAAGCGTTCTTTCCGAGAACGAGAAAGAACGCTCATCCGGCTTCGATGGTAACGGAAATCGGAACGCTCGGAAATTTTCTGTCTTCTTTGTGTGAAAATCTGTCGCTTAGCAACCGCAGTTTAATTAATAATTTATCCGAAATTGAGGTGCAGGACCTGCGAACTTGTCTGAACTCCTATCCTAAATCGCATTCGCGGATTCTTAAATCTGCGTTGATAAACCTGGCGAGCCCGTTCTTTATCGAAGTCCTAAATACAGGTTCGCCTGGTTGGAGACAATCTGATATCGAAACCCTGTCCTGGAAGATGCCGCCGGGCGGAAAGTACGGCAGGCTGCCCGACGAGCTTTTCTGTTTGTTGTCGAACTCGGCTACGGAGGACGTCACACAGTTTCTTCAGGCTCTGAAAATTCAGAGCTGCGAGCCCGAGCCGAGCCTGGACAGGAAGGGAAATAAATTTCTGGCGGCGTTCAGCGATTTTAAACGGTTTTTTGGAGAATATGTCGCCTACAAAAAGGGCTATCGTGAGGGAGGGAAGGGCATCTTCCGTTATAACTATTGGTCAGTCTGTCAAAAACATAAAGTGAGAGAATTTTCCGCCCTGCTCACCCGCGCCCGTCTCGCCGCGCAAATTATTATCATGCTCTTTACCGGGGCGAGACGCAGCGAGTTAGCGGGTTTTAAGCTCGGTTGTCTGCGGCGCCGGGGCGAAATCTGGTTCATGGTCGGCACTGTGATCAAAGGCGGCAAAATCGACGATTCGGTTGAACGCGATGAATGGGTGGCCATTCCGATCGTCAGAGATGCGGTGCGCGCTTTAAAGGAGACCGCTAGATTAGTGGACGCGAAGGTTCTTTTTCATGACGCGCTGATGACTCGAAATCAAGATACTTTAATGTCTGCGGACACGATGTCATACAATATTCGGACTTATATTAAATTCGTTGATGACGAAGGCAAATGGACAGCCTATAAGCCGTCGGCGCATCAATTTAGAAACAGCCTGGTCTATGAATTGCGCAAGGCTGGTTTGAGCGTCCCGTTTATCAGTTACCAGTTGAAGCACGATTATGATGAACTGGAGCGTTCGATCAGCGGGATAACGATCGGTTACGGCTCTCTGGCCGATAATGCCGTTATTAATGCTGTCGCGAAGGCTAACGATTCCATTTGACGGGCGAATTTCCGTCTGACATAAAAATGTTCGCTGGACTGTTCGCCGGGCACGCGCCGCGATTCGACGGCGCTCGTGCGTTGTTGCTTGGATCGTCCGTCAGCAGTAGAACAATTTAGAGCTTTGTGTGAAGACTGAGATTTTTCAAAGGAAAAAACATGAAATTCAAAGCCCCGTATGATGCGCGCAATGAGGCGGATTATAAATCAATGACGAAAAGCATTGATTCGGCGTTGAAGCTGATCGGTGAGAATTCGTCTATTAATGCCACAGAAAAATCTTTATGTTGTCTCGCCGGTTGCAGCCGGGGAACGCTTCGCAACCGGGCTTATCCCCTTAAAAAGCTTAAAGAAATAAAAGCGCGGCGCAGCACCAACAAAGAAAAGGCGTCGGCGCTGGGCGCCCTCGAACAAAATTTCGTTGAGGAGAGCGACGCCGAAAGCCTGAAATCTTTGCGCCGGGAAATACATCTCTGCAACACGGAAAACGCGATTCTACTGAATAAATATTTTGCTAAAGAAGCCGAATGCAAGGAAGCGCTGCGGTTGGTGACGCTGTTACAAAAATCCAAGCAAGTGGCTGAGCATAAGATCCGGCAGATGGAAAAGTTGTTAGCCGAAGCCGGAATTTTATCAATTGCTGCCGAAGACGATATTTCATGACGGTAAACAAAGCCCTGGAAGCGTGATTGTTTGGCAAACCCTCTTTAATTACTGATTTTAAGTGCGTAGCTTCCGGCTTCGTTATATCAGCAAAATCCGGATAAAATCCAGATAAGTTTCAAATCAAAATTGTTGTCTCAGCGCTTATACCCGATTTTTACAATTAAACAAAGATCGTTTGCTCTTTCTCCGCTGGTATCGTAGCTACGGTTACGAAGGACGAAGGATTACAGATTCCGGTGTAAATATTCCATTCTTAGAAAGAATGTCTTAGAATGCCCTGGAATTTAACGGTTAAATTTAAAAGATTAAAGATAAGGTTAAGAGGTTAAGCCGAAAAAAAGGTTTTAAGTTTTTTTAATGCAATTGGTTGCGGGAAGTCCGGTAGGTTTCAGAACTCCCTATTTCGCAAAATAATTCATCGAAATTTCATCGATTTTCGTTTGGTAGGTGTCAAAGCTACCCATGGTAGGCGTCAGAACTTCCTAATTTTCAGTCCAATAGGTGTCAGAACTATCTATTGCAGGTGTCAGAACTATCTATCCGGGCGAAGATTTTGCTTAAAATCTGTGGAAATAAGTTCGCTGAACGTGCTCGTAGGATTCAGAACTACCTATTGCCAGGCGTCAGAACTCCCTAATTTTGCGTTCAGGTAGGTGTCAAAACTCTCTACTAGGTGTCAGAACTACTCATCCGGTAATTAACTGTTTGGATTGATTTCCACAAGCTCGAGCTTTTTCCGCGTATTGGCTTTTTTTACTTCCGTCACAAATTCAAAGTGCGGCTGAATGCTGATTTTTACATCCGATAATTTAATCCGCGGGCTTTTCTCGATTATTTTGTCGGCTTTATAATTGATTACGACGTTCTTTTCTTTCAACTCAGCCAGGGCTTCTTCCATTTCACGCAGATTGTCCTTTAATTGCTTGCGGCGCGTCAGTCCGAAGTCGCGAATAATAGTCGTCAGCATGATCGTGTAATAGTCCGTCAGGCTCGCCTGCGTGTAATGGTGCGCCATGCGCTTGTGGAGCTGCCGCGCGATGACCGTTTTATAGCTCATGACCGTCCTGTAATTAAAGAGCCGGAAAGTGCGTTCCTTGATGCTTTTCGTCACCAGCGGGGAAAAGCGCACGAAAGTTTGGGTTTCCTCGTTTTCGCCGTTAAAGCCAATGGCTTCGATCGGGTGAAAAATGAATTCGACCGTTCCGCTTTCCGATTTAAGCTCGATGTTTGTTTTCGCCAGAATTTCCAGCGCGTCCTTGATCTGCTGCCGGCTGTAGGAGTGACCGTTCTCTTTCAGTTCCTTCTGCAGGCGGTAAAGCGTAAAGGAAACGCCGGCTTCGCCGTCGAGGAACACGCCGCCGCCGTCCGCCATCAGTTTTCTTAAAGCGTCTTCGACGATTTCCTCCCGTTTAGCCGGGTAGTGATATTTTTCGCCGCCGTTTTCGTCTTCGATGCTCGCCGGAAATAACGTCAGTCTGTATTTTTTGCCGCGGCACTCGAATTCCCGCTCCAGGCGGGGCAGAAAGACGCCGCCGACGCGCTCGACCTTTCCCCAGACGTATTTCGGCATAAAATCATAAAGCTCGATGGTGTGCGAAAAATCCTTTTCATTGTCCAGCAAATCGAACAAGCTCAGCTGGTAGGGAGAGGTCTGCTGATATTCCAGGAATTTTTTCGGCTCTTCCGCCGGCGGTGGTTGTTCCTTTGCTTTTTTGCCTGATTTTGCTTTCATACGCTGCCTGTATTCTGACTTGATTATAAATCGAATAAAATTTTCAGCCGGTCTTCGACTTCCGACATCGTTTCAGCGGAAACGGCGCCCAACCGCTTGAGGAGCCGCTGCTTGCTGACCGAGCGCAGCGCCTCGCACATAATATAGCTCGGCAGATTCAAGCCGCCTTCCGGCGGTGAAAGCGCAACGTGCGAGCGAATGTTTTTCGCCTTCGATGTGATCGGAATGACGAAAACCAGCTCGGCGTATCCCTGGTTAAAAATATCGGCGGACATAATTAAAGCCGGACGCGTCCCGGCTTGTTCGCGCCCGGTCGTCGGGTCAAGAGTGACCAGCCAGATTTCTTTGCGCGCAGGCTCGGTCATTCTTTTTCCAGCCCGTCCTGCAAGGTATTATCCCATAATCCCCGTTCTTCTTCTTCGTCTTGCCAGGCGGCTTGATTTTCGCGCAAATTGCGGAAGTCGTCATTTAAACCTTCCAAAAACGCTTTGCGGCGATAATGCTCGACCGCTTTTTCGACCACTTCCTGCATGGATTCGCCCGCTTGAGACGCGAGCGAACGCAGCAGTTGATGGGTTGCTTCGCTAATTCTGACCTGCATTCCCGCCATAATTCGTTCCTTGAACCTAACTATAATTTATGTCAGCAAATTGGTCAACAAAACTGTTTACATAGATTGCTATGACCGTTAAATTCAGTCATAAAGAAAATTGAATTTACTTTTAACAATCTTCATATATTAACCACTAAAACGTTTATTTTTCATCTATATATTTTTGCCGGACGCGTTCCGGCATCGGTTTCGCACCGGCGCAGCCATCTTTAACTGTGCAGCGATAGCGTAAAAACATTTACTCAAAGTGCGAATTAGCTATATACTTGCCTAAAACCCCCAGCCGCTTTTAAACAATTTTTTCATAAAGGAATTTCGGTGAGAGCTAACGCCTGATTCGATATGATGCAAGTTGAGTAATCATGAAAAATATTAGCAAACTGTTCACGTCCTTTTTTCTCGTTTTTCTCGTTTATGCCTTTCTATCTGCTACCGGAGCGAAAGCGGCGGTTTTCACCGTGACTAACCTGAACGACAGCGGCGCGGGGAGCCTCAGACAGGCGATTACGGACGCCGGAAACACGCCGGGCGAGCACGTTATCAACTTTCAGGCTGGACTGACGGGGACGATAAATCTGGAATCATCGCTGCCGACTTTATCGTTCCCCGTAACAATCAACGGACCGCACGCGGATTTGCTGACCGTCCGGCGCAACGCGAGCGTTGCTTTCCGTATTTTCCACGTCACGTCGTCGGTCGTGCTGGACAGGCTGACAATAGCCAACGGTTTTGCGCCAAATTCCAGCGCGGACCCGGAAGTAGTTGTGTCGCGCGGCGGCGGAATATCAGTTGAGGGCAATCTGACGCTCAACAATTGCCGAGTCACCGGCAACACCGCTGTGGGGGCTATTGCTGAGGGCGGCGGAATTTACAACACGGGATTTCTGACCATCACGAGCAGCGACATTACAAGCAACTCCGTAAATTCGGACGGAAGTCCGACGGGCTGGCAAAAGGGCGGCGGAATTTATAATGCGGGAACCGTAATCATCGATAACAGCGGAATTTCCAGTTCCTCCGGCTCACAGGCAATTTATAACGAGCGCTTCATAACGATTACAAAAAGCAGCATCACGAATAATAACTTCGGCGGAATTCTCACTCGAAATATCAACGAATTGAGCCTTAGCTCAATGTTTATCGAAAACAGCACGATTTCCAACAATATAAGCCACGGAATCTTGCAGCAAAGCGGCACGCTGGAGATAAAGAGCAGTACGATTGCCATCAACCACAGTTCCGGCATCGTCGGTGAAAACTGCTCGAATTTTTGCCGGATTGACAACAGTATCGTTACCTTAAATGGCAATGCGGATGTCTCAGCCTCGTTTATGTCAGGCAGCAGCAGTTATAATCTGATTAGCAACGGCTCAAACACCAATCTGGTGAATGGGCAAAACGGCAACATTATCGGAACATTTGCGGTGCCCGTCAACCCTCAAATTTCGCTGCTCGGCAATAACGGCGGCAGAACGTGGACGCATCGACTTTTGCCGAACAGTCCGGCGATAAACGCTGGAAATCCAATGGATTTTCCCGCGACCGACCAGCGCGGCGTGGCGCGCCCCGTCGGCGGCAGCCCCGACATCGGCGCGGTTGAGTTCAACCTGACGCCGCACCGTATCTTGCCGCGCGGCGGATTAAACGCAACTTACAACCAGACTTTAAAGGCTTTTGCCCGCGCGCCCGAAACAGTCCTTTCGACTTTTTCGTTTACGGTGACGCAAGGCGCTTTGCCGCCCGGAATAGGGTTGGTGACGTTGCAGGAAGCCAACTCCGCAGCGCTGGTCGGCGTTCCGACCAGCGTCGGCACGTTCAATTTCACTATTAGGGCGAACAATTCCGACGGTTTTCAGGTTGAGGCGAGTTATAGCCTGACGATACAAAACGCCGTCTCGTTTGTTCCGGTTCGGGGCAGAGTTTTAACCAATGACGGAAAACCCGTTCGCCGCGCCCGTGTGCTGGTGTTTGACGCGAACGGGAATGTTATCAAACAGACGTTTACGAATCCTTTCGGCTATTACCGCATAAACAATGTGCAGGCGGGCGAAACTTACAGCTTTAAAATCAGCGCCAAAAACCGGCGGTTCGCGCCTCGAAACAGCGTAACGGTCAATGGAGAACTCAATGACTTCGACTTTACCGCCGAGCAGTAATTTATCTACTTCCTGCGGCTGGTTTAGCATTTAAGGACAGTAGTAATCGGTCTCAGGTATTTATTTTCACTGTCCTGAGAGTTTACTAGGATTTTATTCGCCCCGACGTCGAGCCTCAAAAAATGGTGTTTTTGAAACCAATCAAATACCTCAATGGTTTCTCGACTATGGGCGTTTTAAGTCGATTAAAACAAAGTGTGATTTATCACATAAATGTCTCTTTTTGAGATTTCCCCTCGTAAGAAAAGCTCAGTATTAACGGGCGCATTGCCATATATGTTACAAGTCCGATTAAGCTGTGCCAGATGAAGTGCGTCCCGATTGGCATCAAGTGACATATTTCCTGATCAATAGTGCGGAAAAATAGAGCAGTTAAATAAACACCGGCTGTTGAAAGTAATGCGAAGCGGGCTGTCCTCTGCTTTACTGCGTGATATATACCCAATACCAATACAACGATTAAGCCAGGTGTATAGATGGGAGCTCCGTGAAGCACTTGAGCGAACGGTATGGCAAAATAAGTTGACAGCAGGAATAATACAACAGCGACAACAGCATATAATGATGGCATCTCTATAACTTTTCGGGTATATAGCCAAACGTACCACACTATAAAGATTACGATAGGGGCAATATCAAGAATTAAAGACGCATATGTTGGGTAAGTGTGCCAGATAACGCTTCCGAGACCGACCGCCGCCCCGAGCGCAATCAATATCCCTATTTCCAAAGTCAGCTTTCCGGTTTGTTTGGCTAGCTTCCAAGCTGCCCAAGCGGCGATTAGAAAAGACAGATTGGAAAATGCATTAAGCGGTTCCGCAAGCAAGCCCGGTTCAATCCTTTCACAGTAGGCATCCAATGTATATTGTGTAAGTAACATATTGATTTACCTCTTTTCAATTTCTTTAATTTAATGACCAGAATACCCGGACAAGGGACATTCTAAACCCTGAAGTCGGATACGGAGTCAAGAGTTTTTTTAGCTTTTTTGTTACTCATTTTAGATTTCCGCTAGTAGTTTCAATCTGCTGTTGATATTTTTTTATTTAGGAATTTGGCTTCTAAAGCCACTATAGTCAGGAGTCAAAATTCTCGGAATTTAGACCTGATTCGCCTTTTGCTGTCGAACGGTCTCCGTTTTGGGCAGACTAGGATTTCAGCAAACCTGCGTTTTGCAGACTCGGCGTAAACGAGTCCGCAAATTAACGTTTTTTTGCATAAAATTTGGCAACCGTTCGCTTTCAGAAAAGTTTTTAGTAAAGATTAAAAACTTAACTTCGCGCCCACTTGAATGAGCCGGGGCTGCGAGGGCAAAATCCCGCGCGAGCGGTCAACGATAAAGGTCCGGTCGAAAA
>JALZHR010000397.1 GCA_030860665.1 Acidobacteriota bacterium | reverse complement strand
CCGCAGATTTTCGCGGATAGACGCAGATAAAAGCAGGATAAAATTAATCTCTTTTTATCTTTCAAAAATCCGCGTTCATCCGCGAAAATCTGCGGTTTCATTTTTTCGCGTCTTTTCGCGTTTATTCGCGGGCAAATCTTCCTGAAAAATCTCAGGGCGCGTTACTGCGACAAAGTTTTTCGGCGAGCGTCTCGCCCGCGACGCGGTGACCTTCAGCGTTCCAATGCCCGTAGCCGAGATTTTCGCCGAAGCCGTGCAGCAGAACCTGTCGGCGCTCGGCGTATTGCAGCAAATCCGGCGCGAGGTTTATCACCTCGACGCCGTTTGCGTCGCCCCAGCTTTTGATTCGCCGGTCGGGATAAAACAAATCGTCCGCGCCGACGCCTTTGGCAAACCCTTCGCGCGTCGCCGCGTCAGGGTTAACCTGTATTCCGTTGCTCAACGTCACGACGACGAATCGCGCGCGATGATTTTCGACTTCCGTTTTCATCAGCGACAAAACGCCTTCTGTGACGCGCCACGCTTCCTTCCAGAATTCGTCCGGCGGCGCGCGATAAACCTGATTGTCGATGCCGGTTTCGCCGGGCGGCGCGGGTCTTACGTTCGTTTGCGTCTGATTTGTATTCGTTTGCGCCGAAGTTTGATTTTGCATTGTCTCGCCGCGTCGCCATGCGTTGTAGCGATATTTCAGCCCGACCTGAATTTCGTGAATCGCCTGCACGAAACGCAAATGATTGTGCAGCCATTTGCCGGTTCTGGCGAGCGTCGAATTGCGAGCGCGAAAAGATTTATCGTCGCGAAAACTATTGTCTAAGACAAGCTCGCCGTTTTGATAAACGTAATACGGAATCGGCGTTTTTTTGAAATGCCGCAAATTGTCCGTCATATCGTTGTTCGTCGTCATAGCGAGCAAAATCATATCCGGCGAGTAACGCCAGACTTTCTCGCGCAGAGTGATAAGCTCCTGCGTCGTGCTGTAACCGGAGACGCCGAAATTTATCGTCTCGACGCGCCTCCCGCCGAACGCGCCGCACGCTTCGAGCCGCGTCTTCATCACTCGCCAGTAAGCGTTTTCCACCGGCACTTGCGGCGCTTCGGAATAAGAATCGCCGATAACCGCGATGCGAAAAACGTCATCCGGTTTTTCCGGCGCGTGTTCGTCGTCGCGCAGACCGTCGGAGTTGATGCTGACGAAACTCTCGCCTTCCTTTCGATACCAGCCTCGCATATTCGGTATCAGCGCGTAGCCGCGCGATTCGTCCGGCTGATAAAATTCCGGATACGAATAATCGACCGCGCGCAGGCAGATTTCCAGCACGAGCAAGCCCAAAATAAAACCGAACGTGATGAGCAGCAATTTGAAAACGCGCTCCTTTTTTTTCACGCGGCGTTTGTCTGTCTGGTTTTGTTCCATTTTTCGAGTGTGGGAAGTTTGAACGCCTCATTCTACTGCGAACCGCAAAAGCGTGACAAGCAGTGCTTTGTATATTTGTAACAATAATGAGTTATGAAGAAGATTTTTATACTTTTCAGAACAAACGGCGCTAATTCTTTAATTTCGCGCCGTTTCGTGTTTTAATTTTTCTGTCGCTCCCGTATATAAAATTTATGAAATTCTTTTATTCAATAATCGCTTTCGCCTTGATTTCGAGCGTTGCTCTTCCGGTCGTTCCTTTTTCCAAAACTTCGGCTGCTGCGCCTGATTCTCTCTATGATTTGGCGGTTTTCAACGCGCGCATCGTTGACGGCACGGGCAATCCCTGGTTTCGCGGCGCAATCGGCATCAAAAACGGGCGCATCGCCAAAATCGGAAATATCGACGCGGGCGAAGCGAAGGAAACGATTGACGCGCAGGGCAAAATCGTCGCGCCCGGATTTATCGACGTTCACACGCACGTCGAAGACATTTACAACAACCCGCAGGCGGAAAATTTCATTCGGATGGGCGTGACCTCACTCGTCACGGGAAACTGCGGCGGCTCGGCGACCGACATCCGCGAATTTCTCGGACAAATGAAGGATAAGCCGCTCGCCGTCAATCTCGCCACGCTCGTCGGTCACAACTCGGTGCGCGCCAAAGTGATGGGTTTGGACAATCGCGCGCCGTCCGCCGAAGAGCTGGCGAAAATGGAGCAGCTCGTCGAGCAGGCGATGAAGGACGGCGCGGTCGGCTTTTCGACCGGCTTGATTTATCTGCCCGGCACGTTCTCGAAAACCGACGAGGTGGTCGCGCTGGCAAAAGTCGCCTCGCGCTCCGGCGGCGTTTACGCCAGCCACATCCGTGACGAAGGCACGGAAATCGTCAAAGCCATTGAGGAAGCCATCAACATCGGCGAGCAGGCGAAGATGCCGGTCGAAATCTCGCATTTCAAAATTTCGAGCAAAGCGCTCTGGGGAAACACGCCGACGACAATCGGGTTGGTGAAATCGGCGCGCGAGCGCGGGTTGAGCGTGACGGTCGACCAGTATGTCTACACGGCTTCCTCGACTTCGCTGACGGCTCGGATTCCGAGCTGGGCGGTCGCGGGCGGCGTCGAAGAAGGCAAAAAACGGCTGGCTGATGCGGCGACGCGCGCGAAAATCGTCAAAGAGATGAAGGACGAGCTGAAGAAAAAGGATTTTAAGGATTACAGCTTCGCCTACGTCGCTTCCTACGCGCCGAATCCCGAATTCAACGGCAAAAACATCGCGGAAATCACCAAGATGACGAAAGGCAAAAAAAGCCTCGACGCGCAGATTGAACAGATTTTCGAGATGTATGAAAAAGGCGGCGCGTCGATGGTTTACCGCGTGATGAGCGAGGAAGACGTGCGAAACATCCTGCGCGAGCCGTTTACGATGATTGCCTCGGACAGCGCGGTGCGAAATTTCGGCGCGGGCGTGCCGCACCCGCGCGGCTACGGCAACAACGCGCGCGTTCTGGGCGAATACGTGCGCAACCGTAAAATCATTTCGCTCGAAGACGCGATTCGCAAAATGACTTCGCTTCCGGCGCAGACTTTCGGGCTGCGCGACCGCGGGCAAATCCGCGAGGGAATGGCGGCGGATTTGGTGATTTTCGACGAAAACAAAATCGCGGATAAAGCGACTTTTGAAAATCCGCATCAGTATGCCGAAGGTTTTCAGACAATCGTCGTCAACGGCGAAATCGTTTTCGACGGGCAGAAAATGACCGGAAAAATGCCGGGCGCGCCGCTTTACGGCAACGGCTTTCAGAGATAAAAAAAGCCGGAGAGCCGCAGAATCGGAGAGCTAAAGACAAGCATCAGCTCTCGGCTCTCCGGCTCCTGACTCTCCACTTTTTTAGCAAATATCTTTTCGAGCGTGTTAGAATTTCAAAATTGATTTACCAACAACTTTTTCTGGGGGAATTTTATTAAATGGAATGGCTGGCTGACCCGGCGCTTTGGATTGCGTTTCTGACTTTAACGGTTCTGGAACTCGTTCTCGGTATCGATAACGTTATATTTATCTCGATTCTATCGGGCAAGCTGCCGCCCGAACAGCAGGCGCGGGCGCGTTATATCGGTTTGGGGCTGGCGCTGGTTATGCGCGTGATTTTGTTGTTTTCGCTTTCGTGGGTTATCGGTTTGACCGCGCCGTTGTTTTCGATATTAGGGCGCGATATTTCGGGCAAGGATTTGGTTTTGCTCATCGGCGGTTTATTTTTAATCGCCAAATCGACGCACGAGATTCACGGCTCGCTCGAAGGCGAAGAAGGACACGGCTCGAAAAAAGCCTACGCTTCGTTTGCGGGCGTTATCGTTCAGATTGTGCTGCTCGACATCGTGTTTTCGCTCGATTCGGTCATTACGGCGGTCGGGATGGTCAGCACGGAATTCGGCGACATCGGCATCTGGATTATGATTGGCGCGGTCGTGATTTCCATTATCGCGATGATGCTTTTCGCCGGTCCGATCGGCGCGTTCGTCCAGCGGCATCCGACGGTGAAAATGCTCGCCCTTTCATTTTTGCTGCTCATCGGCGTGATGCTCGTCGCCGAAGGCTATCACCAGAAAATCCCGAAAGGCTACATTTATTTCGCGATGGCGTTTTCGGTCGTCGTCGAGATTTTGAATATGCGCCTGCGGAAAAAAGCCGACCCGGTTCACCTGCACAACGCGTATACGGGCGAGGACGAAACCAAAGCCGTCGTGTAAAGCAGCCGGATTTTCCGAAACCTTGAACTTTGAAACTGAAAGACGGGCGTTCGCCGCGCTCGTCTTTCAGTTTTTTTATATTTTCCGCGCAAATCTTTTTAGTTAACCGCAATTTTCAAAAATTCTGTTGATTGAATTAAAAAACAGGCTTAAAGTATTTCTGTTTACACGCACCGAATCTTTATGAAAAAGTTAATCCTAATCGCATTGTGTTTTATCGTTTTCGCCTTGAGCGTTTTCGCACAGAAAGTCAACGACGACCCGAAAAAGGCGCGGTTTATCACGTCGGACATCGATAATTTCTGGCGCGCGTTCGATTTGGCGGCAAAAGAGACGGACAAGGAAAAGAAAATCGCCATTTTCCAGACCGAATACCTCGACAAAGGCAGCGTCGGTCTCAAAGATTTTATCCGGATGCGCATCAAGACGGCGAAAGATTTGACCGAGACGGTCGAAAGCCTGCCGCGCTTTTACGCTTCGGTCAGGGCGAGCAGCCTGCGCGTCAAGACGATGGAAAAACAGATGCGCAAAGCCTTCGCGAAATTTAAAAAGATTTACCCTGACGCCGTTTTCCCGGACGTTTATTTCGTCATCGGCATCACGAACACGGGCGGGACGGCTTCGGAAAACGGTCTGCTCGTCGGAACGGAGCTATACGGCTTGACCGCGCAGACGCCGCGCGACGAGTTTCTGGAAGCCTTTCGCAAGCGCGCGCCGAAGGATTTGAGCGAGCAGCAATTGCGCGCGCTCACCGACCGCCTTTTAAATATAATGCTCAAGCCGATTGAGAAAGTAACGCCGCTGGTCGCGCACGAATCCTGTCATTTCAACCAGAAATACCCGGAGCTGAAGACGCTGCTGGCAAAATCCGTGCAGGAAGGCGCGTGCGATTTTATCGCCGAAAAAACGGCGGGCGAAACGCTGAACGTGCAGCAGAAAATCTACGGCGACCAACACGAAGCCGAATTGTGGCGGGATTTTGAGCCGCAGATGTCGGGCGCGGAATTCAGAAACTGGATGTATAACGGCATCACGTCCGGCGACCGCCCGCCGGATTTGGGCTATTATATGGGCTATAAAATCAGCCACGCCTACTACGCCAACGCCAAAGACAAGCGGCAGGCGATTAAAGACATTCTGGAAACCAAAGACTTCCCCGCTTTTCTGGAAAAAAGCCGTTATCGCGAAAAGTTTGCGAAACAGTAAATAAACATCGAAAGGTTTTGCGCTGAAAGTCGAAAATCTTTAGCGGCTTTAGCGCAAAGCCTGCAATCCGCCTGAAATAAGCGGCGCGGCGCGGCAGGCAAGACATCGCAGAAACAATCCGAAAACGCGTTAACCGTCTTTCATCGACCTCTTTTTTATAGTAATTTCGCCTTACAGATAGAGAGTTTATTCGTCCTTAAAAAGACGGAAAACCGCCGGTCAGAATTTATCGTTCTTAATAATCTGTTATGAGGAAGTTTATTTACTCTTTGATTTTCAGGCAATTGGACGCCGCCGAAAAGAATCTCGGCGAATCGGTCGAATATCTACGCCATATCGCGCGCACGTCGCTCGGCGCTTTCTTCAAATTCGCGCTGTTTACGCCGCTTTCGCAGCACCGCAGGAAACTGCCCGTTAACGCTTATCATCTCGCGCGGCTCGTCGCCACCCGACACGAAGACTGCGGAACGTGCGTGCAGATTGTCGTCAACGTCGCGCGCCGCGAGCGTGTGCCGGTCGAGATACTGCGCGCCGTCGTTGACTCGCGCCCGGAAGATTTGCCGCCCGATTTGCGCGACGTTTACCGTTTCGCCGATGAAGTGGTCAGAGCGACTTACGCCGAAGAGGAATACCGGGCGCGCCTGCGCGAGCGTTACGGCGAGGAAGGCTTGGTCGAGCTGGCGCTGGCAATCGCTTCGGCGCGCGTGTTTCCGGTCACGAAACGCGCGCTCGGCTACGCTTTGAGTTGTTCAAAGGTCGAAGTCAGAGTATAACTTCAAAACCCGCTTCTTCTTTTTCGGCAGGCTGGCTGTCGACTGAGGCAATTTCAAAAATCAGACTGCATCCGTTCGCCGCCCCGGCGTGTTTTCCGCCAATCAACTGCGCGAAATCCGATTAGAATCAAAATGATTCTGATTTAAATCAAAATCATTCTGATTTACCTCAAAACGGTTTTGAGGTAAATCAGAATGATTTTGTGTGACCTCAGAATCGTTTTGAGGTAAATCAGAATCATTTTGTGTGACCTCAGAATCGTTTTGAGGTGTCACAAAATCATTCTGAGGTCACACAAAATCGTTCTGAGGTCGCGCAAAATGGTTTTGCGGTCACACAAAATCATTTTGAGGTCACACAAAATCATTCTGAGGTCGCGCAAAATCCTTTGGGGCGACCGCAAAATCGTTTTTCCGGCTGGCAAAATCGTTTCTCCGCCTCGCGAAATCATTTTTTTCGAGCCTGCATATTTATTTTATATTGACTTGGCGGGCGATTTGGCATAAAAGTAGATTGCTTTTCCAACTACAAACAGCTTTCTAAGGAGGTTTTGCTATGAATACGAAACTCGCAGCCGCCGTTCTTGCGCTTGTCGCTTCGGCTTTGTTTTCCGCCGCCTGCCGGACGGCGAACGCGCCCGAAACCGCCGCTCCGCTGACCGCCGTAAACAGCAATGTCAACAACAACGGCAACGCCAACGGCAACACCGCAGCGGCAAACAATTCGACGCCCGCAGCGGCAAATACGACCGCTAAAACTGCGCCGACCGATTTGAATAAGCTCGCCGAACGAATCGTGACGCAAAGCGCCGGAATCAAAGAAGGCGAAATCGTCCTTATCAGCGGCAGCGTCCGCGATTTGGAGCTGCTCGAAAATATCGCCACCGAAGTCAGAAAAGTCGGCGGTTACCCGCTGCTGGAGCTTAACACCGAGCGGATGACGCTGCGCTCCTACACCGACGTTTCCGAAAAATACGACGCGCAGCCGCCGAAACTGGCGCTGGCGCTGGCAAAAATCGTCAATGCCACGATTAATATCGACAGCGGCGAAACCGAAGATTTGCTGGCGAACGTTCCGCCCGCGCGCCGTTCCGCCCGCGCCGAGGCGAGCGAACCGGCAATCGCGGAATTTAACAAAAATAAAGTGCGCGGCGTCAATGTCGGCAACGAGCTTTACCCGACCGAATGGCGCGCCCGCCGCTTCGAGATGCCGTTTAACGATTTCGCCAGACTTTTCTGGGAAGGCGTCAACATCGATTACACGAACCTGCAATCCGTCGGCGAAAAAGCCCGCACCGCACTCGCCGGAAAGGAGTTGGAAATCACGCACCCGAACGGCACGAATCTGAAACTGAACATTGACAACCGCAAGCCCGCCTATATCAGCGACGGCATCATCTCGGCGGACGACGTGGCGAAAGGCAATCTCGACGTTTTTCTCCCGGCGGGCGAAGCCGCAGTTCTTCCGGCGGCAAATTCCGGCGACGGAAAATTTATCATCGAAAAACAATTCTTTCAGGGCAAAGAAATCCGCAACCTGACGCTCGTCTTCGCGGGCGGAAAACTGACCGGAATGACGGGCGAAGGCGAAGGCTTTGCCGCCCTCAAAGCCGATTACGACTCGCATCGCGGCAAGGGCAAAGACCTTCTGGGCTACGTGGACATCGGCATCAACCCGAACTATGCGCTGTCGCCGAGCACGAAGCTCGGCAACTGGATTTCCGCCGGAATGGTCAGCGTCGGCACGGGCGGCAACACCTGGGCGGGCGGCGCAAACACCGTCTCTTACGGTCTCGGCGGGCATCTGGCGGGCGCGACCGTCAAAATCGACGGCAGGACGATTGTCGAAAACGGCGTGCTGAAACTCTAAAACCGCTTTTCGCAGACGTGATACGCTGCGGCAAGCCGATTCGGGCATTATGTAAAATAATTTTCGCTTTCCGTTTCAAACTCCATCCGCCTGTTCCCGTTAGGATGCCAGAAAGAAAGCTTGTAGGCGTGCAGGCACAGGCGGGGAAATTCGCGGCGGCTGTGCCATTCGTCGCCGACAATCGGATGCCCGATATGAAGACAGTGGACTCTCAACTGATTCGTTCTGCCGGTGACGGGCTCGAGTTCGAGCAGAGTGGAATCGGAAAATCTTTCTTTGACCCAAAAGCGCGTTTCGGCGTGTTTGCCGTCTTCACGGACGCGCCACAACCTGATTTCCGCGTCGCGCCCTATCGGCGCAAGGATTACGCCCGAATCTTCTTTCACCACGCCTTCGACCAAGGCGAAATATTTTTTCTCGACTAATTTTCGCCGGAAATGGTCGGATAAAATCCGGTGCGCGCGGAGCGTTTTGGCGACGACCACCAAGCCAGAAGTTTCGCGGTCGAGCCGGTGAATCAAGCCGGGACGAATGAACGGGCGGGCTTTGGGAGTCGAGAACCGGGAGCCGGATTCCTTTTCCCGGCTCTCGACTCCCGGCTCCGGGCTTTCATTCAAATAATAAGACAAGCCGTTCAGCAGCGTCCCGGTTTTCTGCGCGAAGTTCGGGTGCATCAGCATTCCGGCGGCTTTGTTGACGACGATTATTTCGGCGTCCTCGTAAACGATTTCCAGCGGCAGCGGTTCGGGCTTCATCGCCCGCTCTACGCGGCAATCCAGCTCGATTTCGACGAAATCGTTCGCCCGCAGCCGGTAGCCGCGATTTTCGACCGTGCCGTTGACCAGACATTTTTCGGTTTTTATCAAATCGCGCAGATACATTTTGCTGACGCCGCGGATTTTATCGAATAAAAATTCGTCCAGCCGCAGGCGGCGCGAGGCTTCTTCGACCTGAAAATGCAGCGTTTCGCCGTTGCTCATCAGGTAAATTTTAGCGGCTTTTTCGGGGGAAATGAAATTTGGCGGCGGGCTTGAGAATTATTATTTCGACTTTGAGTGAAAGTTATCGCTTCCTTCAAGAGTTGTATTTTGCGATTTGCCGAAAAGCGATAACTTTCACTCAAAGCCATTCAGAAAGTTGAGAATCAAAACTCCTTTTCTCTCTATTGCAACCGCGATGCCAGAAGCGAAAATAGGCGTTTCAGCCTGTAAATACGACGTTTCCTCGTTTTCAACCTTTAATCGCAATTTTCAGATTTCCTACAAATTTGTCGGGCTGAATTTAAAACGCGAAGATTTTGCGGTTGTCCGGCAAAGGCGCAACTTTATTTTATCGCCGCTTTAAAGCTTTACTACAATTTTGTCAGAAAATTTTGTTTGTAATACAATTTTGTAAGAAATGAGCGAAACGTTCCATAAAATCAATTTTATTATCCTGGCAAAAATCGGGCAAAAGCTCGCGGATTCAGCAGGTTTGCGTGACAGTCTCGGTAAAACTCTGGCGACGCTGCACGAATCGGATTTGTTTGCCCGGAGCTTTATCGCTTTATATGAGCCGCAGACCGAAAAACTCTCTCTCTACGCCAGCGAAGGCTTTAACGTCAATGAATACAGGCGTTTGGAGAATCGCCTGAATAAAAGCTTTGTCGCGGGCAACAGCGGAAACGGCGCGCTGAACGGGGCGGACCGCGTCCTAATCGATAAAACTTCGCCGGAAGCTTCATTCGATTTTATTTCCCCGCGCGAAGCGGAAACGAGCTTTCTCGGCGTTCCGATTGTGCTCGGAAAAAGAAAAGCCGGTTTTCTCGGCGTCGAAGTTCTCTACAATCAGGAGAATGATTTTGAATCTTTGTTCGGTTTTCTCGCCGTCATCGCCGCGATGATTTCGCAGGCTTTAAAATCGCAGTCCGAGATTGCGACGGAAAAAGAGAAGCTTTTCGAGGAAACGTCGCACTTGCAGCAGGAATTGCGCGAAAAATACGATTTCAACAATCTCATCGGCAATTCCGGTCCGATGCGGCAGATTTACGCGCAGGTCTCGCAGGTTGCGCGCTCGAACGCGACGGTTCTGCTGCGCGGCGAATCGGGAACGGGCAAGGAAATGATTGCCAACGCGATTCATTACAACAGCCTGCGCGCCAAAAAGCCGATTATCAAAATCAACTGCGCGGCACTGCCCGAAACCTTAATCGAAGCCGAGCTTTTCGGCTACGAAAAAGGCGCGTTTACCGGCGCGAACCAACGCAAAAAAGGGCGTTTTGAATTAGCCGACGGCGGCACGCTTTTTCTCGACGAAATCGGTGATTTGCCCCTGCAGACGCAGGTCAAACTCCTGCGCGTTTTACAGGAACGCGAATTCGAGCGGCTGGGCGGAACGGAGACTTTAAAAGTCAACGTGCGGCTCGTCACGGCGACCAACAAAAATCTCGAAGCGGAAATCGCGAGCGGAAACTTTCGCGAAGATTTGTTTTATCGTCTGAACGTTTTCACGATTTTTCTGCCGCCGCTGCGCGAGCGAAAATCCGACATTCTCTTGCTCGCCGAGCATTTTCTGGAAAAATACGAGAAGATTCACGGCAAAATCGTGAAAAGAATCTCGACGCCCGCCATCGATATGCTGACGGCGTATCATTATCCGGGAAACGTACGCGAGCTGGAAAACGCCATCGAGCGCGCCGTCGTCGTCTGCGACGGAAACGTGATTCACGGTCATCACCTGCCGCCGACCTTGCAGACCGCCGAAGTTTCCGACACGGTGACGAACGTCACGCTGGAATCAGCCGTCAGCGCCTTCGAGCGCGATTTGATTCAGGACGCGTTGAAAACCACCGGCGGAAACTGTGCGAAAGCCGCGAATATGCTGAACACGACCGAGCGGATTATCAATTACAAAATCAAAAAATACGGCATCAAGCCGAAGCGTTTCCGCGCCTGATATTAAGAAAAATACAGGGTTGTCAGGATAAACAGGGATAAGAAAGATGCTTTTATGTTAATTATTGGCTTTGCACAAAAATAAGAGAAACAGCGAGTAATCAAAAGTGAAACTTTAAAATCTAAAATCTAAATTCTTTCGGAAAACATTATCCGAATCAGTTCAGAATTTAGAACTTCCTTTCTCTGATTTCCGTGCAAAACCTTAAATACCCCTGTTCATCCTGCCATCCCTGTTAATTCTTCAGATTTTAAAGCAAAATAATCGAGACGTTTTTTCCGCCGATGACTCAAAGCGAAAACATCGAAGTTTTTCTGAAGGATTTGCCCGACGCCGAAAGCGCCGAGCGTTTTTTCCGCCAGCTTTCCGAGCGGAAGCCTGCGGAGGCAAACAGGCTTTTGAAAAACAAGGGCTTGCTTTCCGACGTTCTGGCTCTGGCGGCTTTTTCGCCGCTGCTGGCGACGACCATTTTACAGAATCCGCAGTATATTTCGTGGCTCGCGCGGCGGCGCTCCGAGGCGAAAATCCGCGATAAGGAAGAGCTGCTTGAATCCCTGGCGCGTTTTTCACTGACCAATTCGCAGCTTGAGCCGCCGGTTTTGCTGGCGCGTTTTCGCCGCCGCGAGCTGATGCGAATTTACCTGCGCGACATCCGGCGGCTGGGAACGATTGCCGAAATCACCGAGGAAATCTCGCATCTGGCGGACGCGATTCTCGAACACGCGTTGCGGCTGGCGCGGCAGGAAATGGATAATCGTTACGGCATTCCGCTCGAAGCGGACGAAAAAGGAAAAGCCCGCCGGGCGCAGCTTTGCATCGTCGCGCTCGGCAAGCTCGGCTCGAACGAGCTTAATTATTCGTCCGACATAGATTTGCTTTTTCTTTATTCGTCCGAGGGCACGACGTCCGGACAGGGCGCGCGCGGCGCGGTGACGAATCGCGAATATTTCGTAAAACTGTCGGAATTTATCGTCAAGCTCGTGGGCGGACAGTCGGCGGGCGAAGGCGCGGCGTATCGCGTCGATTTGCGGCTTCGCCCGCACGGGCGCGTCGGCGCGCTGGCGATTTCAGTCAGAGACGCGATTAATTATTACCGCAGCACGGCGGCGCAGGCTTGGGAACGGCAGACGATGATTCGCTCGCGCGCGGCGGCTGGCGACGCGGAAATTTTCCGAAGCTTTTTCGCCGGAATCGAAGACTGCGTTTTTTCAAAAGACGAGAACGTGGAAAACGCTCTCAGAAACGTTCGCCTGTCGAAAGAAAAAATCAACCTCGAAAAAATTTCCGACCGCGGCGCGTTCAACGTCAAGCTCGGCAGAGGCGGCATTCGCGAAATCGAATTCATCGCGCAGGCTTTGCAGATTGCCTTCGGCGGGCGCGACGCGTGGCTGCGAGCGCCGCACACGCTGATTAGCCTTTCCCGTCTCGGCGACCGCAAATTATTATCGGAGACGGACTTAACCGAGCTTGCCGCAGCTTACGATTTTCTGCGCCGGCTGGAGCACCGCCTTCAGATGGAACACGGTCTGCAAACGCATCTCGTGCCCGAGGACGCGGAAAAGCGCCGGATAATCGCCAAAAAAATGAATTGCCCGACGCCGGAAGATTTCGAGTCGGAATTGAATAAACACACGAAAAGCGTCAACCGCATTTTTTCGCGCGTGTTTGCGGAGACGAATGAGGCGGAAAAAACTGTGGGGACAGGTCTTGCTCCTGACCAAAGCGTTCGCGGGAACGCTAATCATTCCGGGTCAAATTCAACGCTGAATTTGATTGAACCGGCTGCTCGCGCTTCGCGCTCAGTCGGGCACGCAGAAGATTTGCCGCTGCAAATCGTTTCCGCTTTGGAAAAATCCGATTCGCCGCTCGATTTAAACGGAGAAAAGCTCGCCGCGTTGAAAAAATTCTGCCGGATTTCGCCGTATTTTACCGAGCTGATTGCGGCGAATCCGAAGCTAATCGAATCTTTGCCGCCTGAAACCGAAGAATTTAAAGCGGACGATTACGCCGAAAGCCTGAGCACGGCGGTTTCGCGGCAGGCGAATTTTCACGACGAGCTTGCCGTTTTGCGTATCGAATGGCGAAAAAATTTCCTGCGAATCGCGGCTTTCGACGCGTTTGAAAAAATAGATTTGATTCGCTCGAAACGACTGCAAACCGAGCTTGCCGAAGCGAGTCTGAACGTCGCTTTTGAAATCACCGAACGCGAAATCCGCCGCCGTTTCGATTTTGCGGGCGGGCTTAATCTCGCCGTTCTCGCGCTCGGAAAGCTCGGCGGGCGCGGAATGGACTACGGCTCGGATTTGGATTTGGTCTTGATTTACGACGACCAAAATGCCGAACAGGACGCAGGCATCTCCCCGACTCCCCGACTCCCCGACTCCCCGACTCTCTTTTACGCTCGCGCGGCGGAGATTTTCGCGACGACGCTTTCCGGCTTTATGCGCGAAGGTCATCTTTACCGCGTCGATTTGCGCCTGCGCCCGGACGGGAAAAACGGCGCGACCGTGCTCGGGAAAAATGCGTTTTTCAATTATCTGGAAACGCGCGCGGCAATCTGGGAATGGCTCGCCTATGTGAAGCTGCGCGCGGTCGGCGGCGATGCGGACTCGGCTTCGGAAATTGAGGAAAAAGCGCGCGGGATTATTCATCAAAAGGCTTTGAATGCCGACCGGAACGATTTGAAAACCGAAACCGCGCGCGTTCGCGAGCGGCTGGAAAAGGAAAAAACGCGCGGCGGGCGCGAATTTAATATTAAATTCGGCGCGGGCGGAATGCTCGACGTTTACTTCGCGATGCGCTTTCTGCAATTGCGCGACAACGTTCCGGACGACGCCGAAAACCGCTCGACGCGCGCCACGCTCCGCAAACTGCGCGAAAACGGCTCGCTCGCCGAAATTGATTTTCAGGCTTTCGACGAGGGCTACGATTTTTTAAGCCGTCTCGACCACAGCCTGCGCCTGACGGTCGGGCGCACGAATCGCCTGCCGCTGGCGAATCCGGCGGCGATGCAGACCATCGTCGAGAGAATGAAGCTCGCCTCGGCAAATGATTTGCCCGAAAAACTGACCTTTCACCGCCTCGCAATCCGCGCCGCTTTTGAAAACGTTCTCAAATAAAATGTGACAATCGAAAAAGTGTCACAACCGCCCGAAAACACGCCGCTTTTCCGCATAAACTCATTCGGGAAATCATAAAAAAACAGCCTTGTTTTTAATCGTAAAATTATGAAAAAAACAGCATTATTTTTAATCATCGTGTTTTTATTAAATTTTCCGGCAGCCGTCAAAGCGCAGACCGGAAACGCCGCCGCGCCGTCCTTTGACGAAATCGAGCTGCTGGTGCAGAACGGTGACGACGTCGCCGAAAAGTCGGTGCGCGTTCGCTTTGACGAAGATTCGCTGACCATCGCTTCCAAAAACGGCGCAATCAGCAAGACTTTTCGTTATTCCGACATCAAAAGCGCCGAATATTCGTATTCAAAAAATCCGCGCTGGAAAACCGGGCTCGGGCTCGGCGCGGCTTCCATCGTTTTCCCGCCGCTGCTGCTGGTCGCGCTGCCGATGGGCTTTTCCAAGCACCGCCGCCACTGGATGACCATTCGCACCGGCGAAGATTATGCGGTTTTAAAATTGAGCAAAAGCAATCGCAAAATGTTCATTCCCGCTTTTGAAACCAAATCCGGCGTCCGCGTCAAGGGCGTCGGCGAAGAAAAATAAAGTTAAGAAAATAAGAATTAAGAAAATAAAGATTATGAAAAATCTCTCAACAATTTTGTTTCTATTGATTTTCGCCTCGACCGTCTTCGCACAGCAGAGCGAGACTCTGACAAACACGGAAATCGTCGAAATGACGCGCGCCGGATTGGGCAAACAGATTATTTTGCAGAAGATAGCCAGCACGAACGGCAATTTCGATATTTCGACGAAAGCCTTAATCGAATTAAAAAAAGCGGGCGTCGAGGACGAAGTGATTCAGGGCTTGATAGAGAAAAATCGCGCGACGCCCGTCAACGTCGCCGGCGACGGGCAGACGCAGGGCTTTTCCGAAAACCAGCCGCCGACGCCGATGACTGAAAATAAAGTTTTGATTGAAAACCAGGCTCTGACGCCCGCCGAATCGCTCCGGACGGCGAAAACGATTGCGCTCGTCAAATCTTCGCTGCAGCCGTCGCGGCAGGCTCTGGAAAAGGAATTGATGAAGCGCCCCGACTGGAAAAAGCTGAACCTGACGCTCGTTCGCTACAAGGAAACAGCCGATTTATATGTCGAAATCGGCTACGTTTCGCTGTCGTGGCTGACGCACCGATACGTTTTTCGCATTTACGACCGCCGCAGCGGCGCGGTCATCGCGGCGGGCGAGACGACTTCGTGGGGCTCGCTGTCGGAAAATCTGGCGCGCCAAATTTCCAGAAAGCTAAGCACGATTTAGCTTGAATAAATTAGCGATAGAGCGAGAAAAGGAATCGTACGGTTTAAATGAGAAATTGTAAATTCTAAATTCTAAATTAACCCGGAAAAGGTTTTGCGATATAACTTAAACCGCCGTATTTTCCGACGGAATTTAGAATTTACAATTGGGAATTGCCGCAGTTTCTTCCGGTCATTCTCTTTTCCCGAACGGTCTTTAGATTGAACTCGAATTATGAAAAAACCGATTTTGTGTCTGCTTCTCATTTTCCCGCTGCTGCAAGCGTCTTTCGTATTCAGCCAGAGGACGGCGGCGAATCGTTACGAGGCGGAATTGCTGACTAATCCGAATCCGGGCAGAAAAGACACGCGCGAAGTCAACGCCGTCATCGTTTTCGAGAAAGAGTCGGTAAAAATTTTCTCGCGGCGAAAAAACGAAGTTTTTAAAGAGTTCAGCTATAAAAACATCAGGTTCGCCGAGCATTCTTTCTCAAAAAATCTGCTGTTTTCGCCGCGCGCGAACAAGCTGCTTTTGATATTATTCCCGACTTCGCTGCCGCTTTTCTACAGCGGCAAGGAAAAACACTGGCTGACGATTATCGGCGAAGACGATTTCGCCGTGCTCAAAATAGAGAGCGATAATTATCGCCTGATTAAAAACGAATTTATCATCAGGAATCTGGACATCTACAACATCAACGAGGACAAGCAATAAAAAGCGAATTTGCGCTCTTCGACGCTTGCCAAATTTGCGATTGCCCTTTAAAATTCCTTTTTACTAAATATTCCCTTGCGATATTTGTAGAAACTCAGCCCTCAAAAATCCAATCTAAAATAAAGGAAAATTTAAGATAATGAAAATAACTTCGATATTTTTGTGCCTCTGCCTGCTCACGGTTTCAGTGCAGCACGCTTTTGCTCAGACCGATACCAGTTTTAAAATTGATACGTTAGTCAGCAACGGAAAGAAATCCAAAGAAGAAAACTCGACCCTCAGTTTCTCTCAAGCCTCTTTTAAAAGCTCGTATCAGAAAACCGGCGCGGTCATCAAGGAATTCAACTACGCCGACATCAAAGCGGCGGATTATTCCTATTCCAAAAAACCGCTGCTCTCGACCGGCGGCGCGGTCGCTATGGCGATTTTCACGGGTTTAATCGTCGTCCCGTTTCTGTTTATGAAAAAGAAACAGCACTGGCTGTCAGTCAGAACCGAAAACGATTACGTCGTGATGCGTCTGGACAACGGCAATTTCAGACAGGTGCTGAACGAGTTTGAAATCCGCAAGGTCGAGGTTAAAAACATCGACGAAGACGCCACCGAATCGAGAGAAAAGAAAAAAGCCGATTAATAAGCGTTTCTGTCCGCAAGTAAAAAAATCGCCGCTTCATTTCATCGAAGCGGCGATTTTTTTCTTAACCGGGCAAATTCCAAATCCCGTTAAGCGTTTCAGTTTCAATAGATTCCGGCAAGCGCTAAGGCACGCTCGCCGACGGAACGGGAACGTCGTTAGACTGCCCGAACTGCGCCGCCGCGAATCCCGAAGCGCTTTGCTGCAAATACCACGCGCCGCCCCGATAAACGGCGTAATCAGCTCTGCCGTCGCCGTCGTAATCCGCCGGAACGGGAACGTCGCCCGCCTGACCGAACTGAAATGCCGCAAATCCCGCCTGGCTTCTTTGCAGATACCACGTGCCGTCGCGGAAAACGACGAAATCAGCCTTGCCGTCGCCGTCATAGTCGGCGGCAACCGTTTTGTCCGAAGCGATACCGAACTGAATAGCCTTGAATCCGTCGCGGCTTTGCAGCACATACCAGACGCCGCCGCGATAGACAGCCGCATCGGTTTTGCCGTCGCCGTCGAAATCAGCCGCCACCGGCTTATCGCCGTTTTGCCCGAACTGCACCGCCCTGAAACCGTTCGCGCTCTGCTGCAAATACCACGTTCCGTCCGTCGGGCGGAAAACCGCCAAATCAGCCTTCGCGTCGCCGTCGAAATCTCCCGGCTGCGGAACGTCGCCCGCCGCGCCGAATTGAATCGCGGTAAATCCGGCGGTCGAGCGCTGCAGATACCACGTGCCGTCGCGGAAAACGCCGAAATCGGTTTTGCCGTCGCCGTCGTAATCGGCGGGCGTGATTTTATCCGAAGCAACGCCGAATTGAGCGGCGACAAATCCCGCCGTGCTTTGCTGGATATACCACGTTCCATTGCGATAGACCGAAATATCCGAGCGACCGTCGCCGTCGAAATCGGCGACTTTGTTTCGCAGAGGAGCCAGCTCGCCGTCGATTTTCATCACGAAAATGTCGTCCGGGTGCTCGCAGAACTGCCCGCAGTTCCAGGTCGTATCGTATGCGCCGGGCGTTATCAACTGAAAACCGCCCGAAGTCGTACCGGTGATATACGCCGCGCCCGTCCGGTAATCGACCGCGACGTGAAAAGCCTCGTCGTAACGCGGTCCGCCCAGATACGACGAATAAACCAGCCCGCTGCCCGCGGGGTTAAATTTCGTCACGAAGCCTTCCGGCTGGAAACTGCTCGGCGAAGACTGAAGCGCATTCGCCACCGGGAAATTATTACAGGTCGTCAAGCCGACCACGTAGGCGTGCCCGAGGCGGTCGACGTCTATACCTCTGGCTCTTTCGTCGCCGCAGCTCGAATTGCTTCCGCCGAGCAGAGTGGAATAAACCAGCGCCGAGCCTGCCGGGTTTAATTTCGTGACGAAGGCTTCGACCGAGCCGAACATTTTATACGCTCCGGGCGTCGTCGGAAATCCTTCGTCGGGCGCGCCGGAAAATCTTCCGTCCGTCTCGCCCGCAACGTATGCGCTGCCCGCGTCGTCGACCGCGATTCCCCAAGCCTCTTCCTCGCCGACCCCGCCGAGATACGTCGAGTAAACGAACGAGCCGCCGTTCGCCGCTATTTTCGTCACGAAAGCGTCCGGTCGGCAAAAAGGCGGATTAACGCAGGCGAAAGTCGAGTCGAACGCGCCGGGCGTGGTCGGGAAATTGAACGAAAACGTGTAGCCCGTCAGGTAAGCGTTGCCGCTCGGATCGACGTCGATACTGTTCGGATGCTCGGAGCTGCTGCCGCCTATGTATGTCGAATAAATGAGCGCCGAGCCGCTGGCGTTGAGCTTGGAGACGAACATATCGCCGTTGCCGCTGTAATTCGGCTGCGGCGCGTTCAAAATCGGAAAATCGCACGGCGGAATCGCCGCGCAGTTCGTCGTGCCGGTCACATATACGTTGCCGCTCGAATCGACGTCGATATCCGTCGACGAATCGCCGCCCGAGCTTCCGAAGCGGGCTGCATAAATTCTCTGATTGCCCTGCGGGTTCAGCTTGGTGATGCCGATTCTCTTATCGCTGCCCGTATCGAGCGCGCCCGGCGTCGTCGTAAACAAATTCGGATAAGGATAGCCGGTCGTATAAGCG
>JALZHR010000370.1 GCA_030860665.1 Acidobacteriota bacterium | reverse complement strand
TCGGCAGAGTGCGCGTGGCGGCGGCGACGCAGGCGCTGGTTTATCTGTTCGCGCCGCTGTTTGAAGATTTTATGGAAGCGAATCCGAACATCGAGCTTCTGTTTCGCACGACGACCAGCACCGAGCAAACCGTCGAAGATATTCAGAACGGCGTCGCCGACGTCGGCTTCGCGTCGATTGCCATTTATTCGCCGACGCTGCACGCCGTCGAATTGTTTGAGGACGAGCTGGTTCTGGTCGTCGGCAAAAGACATCGCCTTGCGGAAAAAGCCGAGGTGCAGATTCGGGAGCTGGAAAAAGAACGCTGGATTTTGTTCGAGCGCGGCGCTTCGATTCGGCGCGCGACCGACGATTTTTTCAAAAAAGTCGGCGTCGAGCCGGAAACGGCGCTCGAATCGAACGACACTTATTTCGTCAAATGGATGATTCAGCACGACTTGGGCGTGTCATTGATGCCGTCGTGGACGGTGCAGGAAGAAATCAAAAACGGGAAGCTGGCGCAGGTCAGAATCAAAAAACACGAGCTGAAACGCTCGGTCGCGATGGTTTCGCTGAAAGGCTCGAAATCCGCCCCGATTCGCGCCTTCGTCGCCTATATCCTCGAACAAAAAGAAAAGCTGCAAACGCTGGCAATGGACGGAAGCAACCTGTAGTAAAGAACGCAAGATGGAAAACGGAAAACTAAAAACCGAACATTTTCCATTTTCCGTTTTCCATTTTCCATTCTTTTTGCGGAGCTTATAACGAAAAATGAATATTGAAGATTTTCAGGACATTTTTGAGCCTTTCGACAAATTAATCGAAATCGAGATTCTGGATAAACCCGTGCGCGTTCCGGAAAACAACAATTTGCTGCGCTGTTTTCAATATCTCGCGCTGGAAGCGATTTCGATGGGTGAATTCTGCTGGAACGGCGACTGCGCCAACTGCCAAATCTGGATTGAAACCGAAGAAGGCGGCGAAAAACCCGCCCTCGCCTGCCGCACAAAAGTCGAGGAAGGAATGAAAATCGTGCGAATGAACGAGGAAATAAAGTTGACGGAAAGTTGACAGAAAGTTGCGGAAAGTTGCAGATAGTGCCAGATAGTTAAAAGAAAGGTCGGGAAGACTGAATCTCCGAGCTTTCTTCCGAACTATCTGCAACTATCTGCAACTATCTGCAACTATCTGCAACTTCTTGTTAACTAATATTTCGGGACGCTCGGGTCGACTTCGTCCGACCAGGCGGTGATGCCGCCTTTCAGGTTTTTCAGCTCGCCCTTGAATCCGGCGCGCTGCATCGCGTCGATTGCTCGCGCGCTGCGCCCGCCAGCGTGGCAGTGGACGACGGTTTCTTTGGTTTCGTCAATCTCGCCCATTCGATTCATCAGCTCGCCGAGCGGAATCAGCTTTGCGCCCTCGATTTTCGCAAAGGCGTATTCGTTCGGCTGGCGCACGTCTATCAGTTGAATGTCGTCTCCGGCGTCCATTCGCCGCTTCAGTTCGGTGGCTGTAATTTCCTGCATAATTTTTCCTCGCTCGAAAGTCGTTTTGATTTTTATAATTCTATACCTTCTGTCAGCTAACGAACAAACCGCGCCGCGCGCGAGCGGCTACAATTTTAGTTCCGGGATACGATTATCGGGGATTGAAAATTTCCCGAAACAGTTGTTGGAAATGCCGCATATCTTGTCGAATTCTGTAAGATGTGCGGCGTTTCGGCTTTTACCGGGCACAAGCCGGAAAATAAATCGAGAAAAGGGTTAGGGAGTTAAAAAATGAAAGCACTTTGCTGGTTTGGGACGAACGACGTGAGAGTCGAGGAGGTTCCGGACCCGAAAATACTGGATGCCCGCGACGCGATTATAAAAATCACCTCGACCGCCATCTGCGGCTCGGATTTGCATCTGGTCGACGGCTATATGCCGCAGATGGAAAAAGGCGACATTCTCGGGCACGAGCCGATGGGCGAAGTCGTCGAGGTCGGCTCAGCCGTCAAAAATCTGAAAGCGGGCGACCGAGTGGTCGTGCCTTTTACGATTTCCTGCGGCGAATGTTTTTTCTGTCAGAAAGGCTTGTATTCGTGCTGCGACAACTCGAATCCGAACGCCGAGATGGCGCGGCAGGTGATGGGACATTCGCCGACCGGGATTTTCGGATATTCGCACCTGACGGGCGGTTTTGCCGGTGGTCAGGCGGAATACCTGCGCGTTCCGTTTGCCGACGTCGGACCGCTGAAAGTGCCCGAAGGCTTGCCGGACGAAAAGGTTCTGTTTTTGTCGGACGTTTATCCGACCGGCTATATGGCGGCGGAAAATGCCGACATCGAGCCGGGCGACACGGTTGCCGTCTGGGGCTGCGGTCCGGTCGGGCAGTTTGCGCTGAAAAGCTGCCGGATGCTCGGCGCGGAAAGATTAATCGCGATTGACAACGTGACCGAGCGGCTGGAAATGGCGGAAAGAGAGAGCGGCGCAGAGACGATAAATTTTGATAAAGTAGACGTTTACGAGCAATTGTTGGAGATGACCGGCGGGCGCGGACCCGACCGCTGTATCGACGCGGTCGGCTGCGAAGCTCTAGCGGGCGGAACGGTTGACGGGATAGTGGACGCCGTGAAAACCGCGACTTTGACGGCGACCGACCGGACGCACGTTCTGCGGCAGGCAATCTGGAGCTGCCGCAAGGGCGGAACGCTTTCGATTCCGGGCGTCTACGTCGGCGCGGGCGACAAATTCCCAATCGGCGCGATGATGAACAAAGCCCTGACCATAAAAACCGGGCAGACGCATATGCAGAGATATATGAAGCCGCTGCTGGAAAAAATCGAAAACGGCGAGATCGACCCGTCGTTTATCATCACGCACGAAATGTCTCTGGACGACGCAGCGAAAGGCTACGAGCTGTTCAAATACAAGCAGGATTCGTGCATCAAAGTTGTTCTCAAACCCGGACTTTACAGCAACGGCAGGGGCACAGACGACGCGGAGCAGTAAATGAACCGCGCTGAGTTTTTCAATTATCTGTCACGCGCGCTTGCCGGAACGACTCAATTAAAACAAATTCGCTCCGGTAAACAAATTCGTTCTTGCGCCCGCGTTCGATTCTGGTTACATTAGCTTCAGGCTAAATAATGACGACGAGGTTTTGCGGGAAGCGATGGGTGAACATAGCGCGCTTCAGTGGTTAGAGCAGGCGCTGGGCGCGCTGCTGTTTCTGCTCGTTCTGGTGGATATTTTTCTGATTGTGCTTTACGCGCGCATCGGCGGCGGCATTTTCAGCAATCGCCTGACGAAAGTGATTTGGCTTTTGTTCCGGTTCGCTTCAAAGCCTTTCGGTCGTCATCGCGGCGTCGTCCTGTCTTTCTGCGGTCCGATTATTCTGATTTTTCTCGTCATCTTCTGGGCGCTGACGCTGACGTGCGGCGCGGCGCTGATTATTCACCCGAATCTCGGCTCGTCCGTCAAATCCGGCACGGGCGAAACGCCGACCGATTTTATCACCGCGCTCGAAGCGGGCGGCGGCAGTATGTCGATAATCGGCGCGACCGAGTTTTCGCCCCAGACCGGCGGATTTCGCCTGCTCTACCTGTTCAATTCGCTTATCGGAATGTCGGTCGTTTCTTTAACGCTGATGTATCTGATGCAGGTTTACAATGCGCTTCAGCGGCGAAACGCACTCGGATTTCAGACGTTTCTGCTGACGGGCGAGACGGGCGACGCCGCCGAGGTGGTCGCCGGACTCGGATACCACGGAAAATTCGGCAACGCTTATTCGGATTTGGCAAACTGGGCTGATGATATGTCCAGAGTCAAGGAATCGCATCATTTCTATCCGGTTTTGTTTTATTTTCGCTTCAAGGAATCTTTCTACTCGACCTCGCAGATGACGCTCATCGCTTTCGACACGGTTTCGATTATTAAAAGCGCGCTGGACGACGAGGAATATGCGTGGCTGAAAAATTCGACCGCCCTGACGCAGCTCCGGCGCGGCGCGATGATGCTCGTCATAAGGCTGACCGACAATTTTCTGCCGAAAGCGACGCAAAACGAGCCGGAAAAGCCTGACGAAGAAACGCTCCGGCGCTGGCGAAAGCGTTATTTCGCCGCCTTGCAGCGGCTTCGCGAGGCGGGCATAAAAACCGTCGCCGACGAGCAGGCGGGCGCGGAAGCCTACATCGAGCTGCGCCGCGAATGGGAGCATTACATCACCGCGCTCGCGCCGACGATGGCTTATAAAATGGAAGAAATCGACCCCGCCGGGCATCCCGCGCAGGAATAAACACTGGAATTGCCGCCGCTGCTGCTGCTGCGGGCGCGGCGAAATTCATCTCGTCACGCTAAAAATTTCACGAATCATCAAAATCCGCGGCTTCGTAACAAACTGAAACTTTTTCCGCCCGGAATCGAATAAAATACCGTCAGTTCTACAACATATTTTTTAAAAGGAAAAATTTATGAAACTTTGGTCAAAGAGAGTCTTTGTCGGCTTGGCTTTGCTCGCGCTGGTCTTGTCGATGCTGTCAATCGCCAGGGCGCAGGGCGCAAGGACGAACGGCAAAAACTCGATTAACGTTCCCGTCACTTATTACAAGCTGCCGAACGGCTTGAAAATCGTGCTCTCGCCGGAGCGCAGCGCGCCGCTCGTCACGGCGGCGGTTTATTACAACATCGGTTTTCGCATCGAGCCGAAAGACCGCACCGGATTCGCGCACCTGTTCGAGCATTTGATGTTTCAAGGCTCGAAAAACCTCGGCAAAATGGAATACATTCGTTTAGTCGAAAGCAACGGCGGCGTCCTGAACGGCTCGACGCGTTTCGATTTCACGAATTATTTCGCCGTGATGCCAGCGCATAAATTAGAGACTATTTTGTGGGCGGAAGCCGACCGGATGCGCGGCTTGGACATCACGGAAGAGAATCTGAAAAACCAGCAGGGCGTCGTCGGCAACGAGGTGAAAGTCAACGTTCTGAACCAGCCCTACGGCGGTTTCCCGTGGATTGATTTGCCGATGGCGGCTTTTACCAACTGGTATAACTCGCACAATTTCTACGGCGAATTGACCGACATCGAAGCGGCGACGCTGGCGGACGCCAAAACGTTTTTCAACAAATATTATTCGCCGCAAAACGCCGTTCTCGTCGTCAGCGGCGATTTTGAAGAAGCGCAGGCTAAAGCCTGGATTAACAAATATTTCGCCAACATTCCGGCGCAAAAGCCCGACGCGCTGCCCGACATCTCCGAGCCGCGCCAGACGCAGGAAAAAACCGTCACGAAAGTCGACAAAAAAGCGAATAAACCGGCGCTCGCCTACGGCTACCAGATGCCGAAACGCGGGAGCCGCGAGTATTACGCGATGGGCTTGCTCGACCAGATTCTCGTGCAGGGCGAAGACAGCCTGCTTCATCAGGAAATGGTCAAAAAGAAAGGCTACGCGGGCAGCGTCAGCGGCGGCATCAATTCCGGCTTGGGCAATATGTTCAATTACAACGGTCCGATGCTGTTCGACATCAACCTGATTCACGACGAAAAATTTACGCCTGAAGAAATCACCAAAACGCTGGACGGCGTGATTGCTCGTTTGCAGACGCAGCCCGTCACGCAAAAGGACATCGACCGCGCGATTGTCAAACTGCGCTCGAATCTCTACGACACGATGCAGCAATACGGCGGCGTCGGGCGCGCAGACCTGCTGGCGTGCTTCGCCCTGTTTGACGACGCGCCGCAGAAAATCAACGAAATCGAAGCCGGTTTCCGCACGGTCACGCCGAAGCTGATACAGGAAACGGCGAAGGAATATCTGCGCAATACGAACCGCACGACGGTAATTCTGAAAGCGGAGGGCAAGTAGGAGAGAAAATGCAAAATTCAAAGTGCAAAATTCAAAATAAAATCGTTTATAAATCAATGCGGCTTTGTGTTTCCGCAATCTGCGTGCTGGCTTTCGCTTTCGGCGTTTTCGCGCAGCAGCCGCAGCCGCAGCAGAAGGAAACGCCGCCTGCTGGCGGTCAGCCGAAGCCGTTCGTTTTCCCGCCGCAGGATAATTTCACGCTTCCGAACGGGATGAAAGTCACGCTCGTGCCTTACGGCTCAGTCCCGAAAGTCGCGTTTCAGCTTATGGTTTATTCGGGCACGAAAGACGACGCGGCGGGCAAAAAAGCCGTCTCCGAGATGGTCGCGCAGATGCTCAAAGAAGGCACGCGAAACAGAACGGCTGAACAAATCGCGCTCGAAACCGCCGAAATGGGCGGCGGTCTTTTTGTCGGCACGGGCACGGACTCGACGAGTATCGGCGGCGAAGTTTTGTCGGAATTCGACGTGCGTTTTCTGAACTTGCTGGCGGACGTCGTGACGAATCCGAATTTCAAAACCGAAGATTTGGAGCGGCTGCGCGCCAACAAGCTGCGCTCGCTGGCGGTCGCCCGCACGC
>JALZHR010000363.1 GCA_030860665.1 Acidobacteriota bacterium | reverse complement strand
GCACTTTGCATTTTGCGTTTTGCATTGAATTACGTCTTTTCCAGAATCACGGTCGCAATCGCGTGTTCGGTCGTGTGCGAGAGCGAAAGATGAACGGAATTTGCGCCGAGAGATTCCAGGATTTCGCGCGCCGCGCCGCGAATTTCGAGGCTCGGAACGCCGTTTTCGTCGTTCGTGATTTCGATGTCGTGCCACGTGATACGCCCGCGCCAGCCGGTTTTCAGGGCTTTCAGACACGCTTCCTTCGCCGCGAAACGCGCCGCGTAGCTTTGCGCCGCAGCCGCGCCTTTCGCCTCGCAGTAGGCGCGCTCGCGCTCGGTAAAAACACGCTCGGCGAAACGCGGCGTTCTTTCGATAGTTTCCCGAATACGGTAAACTTCAATCATGTCTATGCCAACCGACAGAATCATTAGTCAAGAGTCGAGAGTCAGGAGTCAAGAGTCGGAACCGTCTGCGGTAGCGGGCGGGTTACAATTTTCCGAAAATCAAAACCTGGAAACCGAAGACCAGATTTTAACAGAAAAAGGTTTTTACTGGCGCGAAAAAAACGGCGTGAAAGTTTTAGCTTGCCGCGCGCTGGAAGAAAAAGGCTTCGTCAACGGTTTTTCGACGCGGCTCGGCGGCGTTTCACCGATGCCGGAAAACGATTTGAATCTTTCCGGTTTTGACGACGACAGCGAAGAAAATATTATGGAAAACCGGCGGCGTTTTCTGGATGTTTTCGGCGGCGATTACACGCTGGCGACGGCGTGGCAGGTTCACGGCGACGATGTAAAAACGGTCGGAAGCTTAGCCGACGCGAAAGACGGAAACGCGCGGTTCGATGCGCTCGTCTCAAATCTGCCGGCTATTCTGGTCGGCGTCAAAACGGCGGACTGCGTCCCGGTTTTAATCGGCGATGCGAAAACGAAATCGTTCGCGGCGATTCACGCGGGCTGGCGCGGCACGGTTCAATCAATCGCCGCCAAAGCCGTCGAAAAAATGCGCGCCGGTTACGGCGCAAATCCGAGAGATTTAATCTGCGCCATCGGTCCCGCCGCCGTTTGCAATTACGAAATCGGGCAGGACGTGATTGACGCCTTCAGCGAGAATTTTCCGGACGACAGCCGCCGCCGCCATCTTTTCACGCCGACGCGCGACGGTCACGCCTTTGTCGATTTGCACCGCGCGAATTTTGAACAGCTTACGACAGCCGGAGTTTCGCCCGAAAACATTTACACCGCGCCTTTCTGCACGCTCGAAAGAACGGATTTGTTTTTCTCGTATCGAAAGGAAAAACGCCTTTACGGCAAAACCGGCAGGCTGCTTTCGGTGATTGGAAGAAAATAGGACGCGGCGAAAGAGATGCGGAGACGCGGAGATTAATCGTCAGCATATAATTCTCCGTATCACCGCGTCCCCGTTTCTCCGCGTCTCGTTATTGAACCCGCGCGCTCAGGGTAATTTCCTGCGTTTTCGGCGGAAAGCAGACTTCGTCGTTGCAGGATTGATATTTGACGACGGCGCGGATGCGGACGACGTTTCCTTTAAACGTCGCCGGAACGGTGACGTTAAAGCCGAAGCTCGCGCGTCCTTCGTAAACGCTAATCGGCTTTTCGGAAAAGCTGAATTTCCGGCTCACGCCGCGCGGGTAGGAGACACCGCTTATTTTCGCCTCGCGCGAGGTCAGGCTGACGACGGTCGGAATCGCGTATTCGTTGTTCGGGCGGTTGGAATTGACGTGCAGCCCGCCGGGAATGTTCAGAACAATCGCGCCGCGCGTCGCGCCGCCGCGCTTGACCGTTCCGTTTCCGATTGAACCGTCGATTGACTGCGCCCTCGCCTGCTGCTGCGCAAAAGCGCCGATGGTAAAAATCAAACCGACAAATAAAATAAATTTGATTGCGTTGTTTTTCATATTTTTATTTCAGCGAAAAGCTGTTCAGCATTTCGTTTATTTTATTAAGATATTCGTCACGATAATCTTTCAAAACCGAAATTTCAAGCTCGAAGGATTTTTTATTATTTTTCAAAGTTTTGCGAAGCGTCTGAATCGTGACGCCTTTTTCGGTTTTCTCGGTCTCGCCGGACAGCCGCTTGTTGCGCCCGGGATTTTTATAAATTTTTACGGTCGCTTTGCGATACTCCGCCGCGTCGCCCGCGCCGAAATCTTTTGAATAAGCCTCAAACGCGTATTCGGAATTCGCATCGACCACGACGCTCAGAAAGCCTTCCGGCTTGACCAGCCGGAAATCTTCGGTTTCGATGCTCTCTCTTTCAAAAGCCTGCGCCGCGCTTTTTTTTATTCTGGTCGAAACATAAGCCATCAGCGCGACCAGAATAACTCCCAGAATAAGAATTTCCATAATAAAAGTGAAAAAGTGAAAAAGTGAAAAGGTGAAAAAGTTTACCGGCGAGAAATAGTGATTGCTTTTTCACTTTTCCAGCTTTTCACTTTTTCACTTTTAAACCGCTGTAATCTGCACCAGGTTCGGCGAAGTTTTCGCCGCGAGCTGCCCGCAGGCGGCGTAGATGTCGCGCCCGCGCGGGCGGCGCACGTAAGCCGAAACGCCTTTCGATTCCAGAATGGCTTTAAATCTTTCGACCTGTTCCGGCGTCGAAGGCTTGTATTCGAGCGGCTCGGCGGAATTATGCGGAATCAGATTGATTTTCACACGCCGCAAGCCGTATTTATTCAACAGATTAGCCAGCGCGCGGGCGTTTTCGTCCGAATCGTTGACGCCGCCGAGCAGAACGTATTCAAAGGTGAAACGCTCGCCGCGCCGCAGGGATTTTTCAAATTCTTTCGCCGCCGCCAGCAGCTCTTCCAGATTCCAGCGTTTATTAACCGGCATCAGCTTGTTGCGCAGTTCGTCGTTCGGCGCGGACAGGGAAATCGCTAGGTGCGGGCGCTGTTCGAGCTTGGCAAATTCGTAAATTTTCGGCACGATTCCGGCGGTCGAAACCGTGACGCGGTTCGGGACGATGAAAAGTCCTTCCTCGTCAGCCATTATCCGCAGAGCTTTGGTCAAGTTTTCAAAATTCAGAAACGGCTCGCCCGCGCCCATCGCGACCAGATTCGTGCCGTGCGGCGTTTCCGCGCCCGCGCCGTAAACATCATTTAAGACAATAATTATCTGCTCGACAATCTCGCCCGCCGTCAGATTTCTCAAAAGCCCGAGCTTAGCCGTCAAACAGAAATCGCATTTCAGAGGGCAGCCCGACTGCGACGAAAAACAAATCGTGTCGCGGTTTTCGGTCGGGATAAAAACGGTCTCGACCGGCAGATTATCGTGCGTTTTCATCAGGAAACGGCGCGTGCCGTCCGACGAAACGTAGCGCGATTCGACCTTGAGCGTCGCGGTCGCGGCGATTTCCGAAAGCTTTTCGCGAAACGCCTTCGGCAAATCGGTTATCTCGTTGAAATCCAGAATGCGGCGCTCGTGCAAGCCTTTAAAAATCTGGCGCGCGCGAAACTTCGGCTCGCCGTGATTCGTAACCAAATCGGCAAGCTCATTTCGCGTTAAGCCTGTGAGATGAATCTTTTCCATTCGTTTTAATTTAACTAATTTTCGCCGAAAACGCACCACCGAAAATTCGGCGGGTTTATGCTAAACTCATTGTAATTAGCGCCCGCACCCGGAATTTATGAAAAACAAAGCTCTTATCGGCGGTTTAATCGCGCTGGCAATTATTGTTTTGATTGCTGTTCTATGCTTTTGGGTTGGCAGAAAAGCTGTCGACCGTCTCAACAATACGGACAATGCGAACGTAACCCGTCCGGACGGGCAGCAACCGCCGCCCGCGCAGCCGAGAACGCCGGAACAAGCCGCGCAGATTTATCTCGCGCTCGGAAATCCGAGCAACGCGGGCACGGCAGACCCGAATAATTATCTGCTCGTCGATAATTATATGGCAATCAGCTACAGCCGCGACCGCGCGATTCCGAACTGGGTGGCGTGGCGCGTGACGCGCGCCGATATGGGCGACGTCGACCGCGAAGATTCCTTTCGCCCGGACGACCGCCTGCCGCAGGGCTGGACGCGCGTCACGCCCGCCGATTACACCGGCAGCGGATACGACCGCGGTCACATCTGCCCGAATGCCGACCGAAACGGCAGTCCCGATTCGATGGCGGCGACCTTTCTGATGACCAATATGACGCCGCAGACGCCCGACCTGAATCGCGGTCCGTGGCAGAAGCTCGAAGCCTATCTGAGAACTCTGGTGACGCGCGGCAGCGACGTCTATATCGTTTCGGGCGTTTACGGCGAGAACGGGAAAATTAAAAGAAAAGTGACGATTCCGACCAATAACTGGAAGGTCGCCGTCGCCGTTCCCGCCGGTTCAAGCGTTCCGTCCGCCATTGGCGAAAACACGCGCGTCATCGCCGTCGATATGCCGAACGTGAAAGGCATCAAAACCGCCGACTGGCAGATGTACCGCACGACCGTCCGCGACATCGAGCAGAAAACCGGCTACAACCTTTTCTCGAACCTGCCGCAGAATTTGCAGAACGTGCTCGAAACCAAAAAGGACAACATCAACAACTAATTTTAATCCGCAAACGAAAAGGCGAAAACGCTTTCTAAACGCGGAATATGCGGATGATAAATTCCGCATTGCGCGTCTCGCATACCGCGTTCAGAAATTTGTTTTAAATAATCGCGCTTTAAGTTAAAATCATCGAGTCGCATTCGACGCGGCTGTGCAGCCGCTCTTGTCCTGCGCGCCGTCGCTATCGAACGCGAATCTTCGCCGGTTTGTAATTTTCAAGCGACAAAAAATCTGAACGGAGTTTTATAAATAAATGAACGCAATTCGCTGCCCGAACTGTAATTCGATTAACCAGCTTTCGGCTGTCCAGTGTCATCAATGCCAGATGCCTTTCGGCAATCTGCCGCAGACCGCTTACGTTTCCGTCCCGACCGAGCAAACGTTCGAGGCGCAGACTTTCGGCTTCAATCCGCCGCCGCTGTCGATGTCGCTGGACACCGAAACCGGGCGCAAAACCTTTCTCTGGTATCGCGTCTACTGCGCCTTTCTGGCGGTGCTGTATATATTCGTGACGGTGCTCGGCGCATTTTTAGCCGCCTACGCGCCGACGACGCCTGAATACAGCTCACAGGAAACCTTTATTATGGGCGTCATCTACGCGATAGTCGGCGCGGTTTTCTTTATCGTTTTCGCCGTCGCTCTTTTTCTGCCGCCCAAGCCGTATAACTGGATTGTCGGCATCGTGATGATAGCGCTCGGGATGACGAGCTGCTGTTTTCTGCCTTTTTTGATTCCGCTGCTGATTTATTGGATTAAACCTGAAACCAAAGCGTATTTCGGACGTAGTTAAACCATTATGAAAAAAAGCTTCCTGATTGTTTTATTCGTTCTGGTTTTCGCTTCCGCCGCTCTGGCGCAGCAGACCCAAGCTACGCCCGCGAGCGCGCCGCAGGCAAATCCGGCTGACGTCGCCTCGATTGACGCGATTATCAAAGCCGTCTATGACGTAATCAGCGGCGACGCCGGGCAGCAGCGCGACTGGGACCGGATGCGCTCGCTGTTTCACCGCGACGCGCGGCTGATTCCTTCGGGCAAAAACCCGAACACGGGCGTGGTCGGCGCGCGCGCTATGACGCCCGACGATTATATCAAGCGCAACGAGCCGTTTTTCGCCAAAGAAGGCTTTTACGAAAGAGAAGTCGCGCGCCGCACCGAAATTTTCGGCAACATCGCGCACGTTTTTTCGACCTACGAGACCTTTCGTAAAAAAGACGAGAAAACGCCCTTTATGCGCGGCATCAACAGCATTCAGCTTCTGAACGACGGCAAACGCTGGTGGATTATGACGATTTACTGGCAAGCCGAAACGCCGGAAACGCAGCTGCCGAAAAAATATCTGAAGACCAGGAAAGATTAAGCGAAGTGATAAGTGATAGGTGATAGGCGATAAGGAAAAAACCTTTTCTTCCCTATCACTTATCAAATTTCACTTTTCACTTGTAAATGGCAGAGCATATTCTGACGAGAGAATTGATTCTGGATTTTCCGCTCGAAAAGGTCTTCGGTTTTTTCGCCGACGCGGGAAATCTGGAGCGCATCACGCCGCCCGAGCTTAATTTTCACATCGTCACGCCGCAGCCGATTGATATTAAAAAAGGCTCGCTGATTGATTACAGGCTGAAACTGCGCGGCTTTCCATTAACGTGGCAGACCGTGATTTCGATTTGGAATCCGCCGTTCGAGTTTGTCGACGAAGCCGTAAAAAGCCCTTATAAACAATGGATTCACCGTCACACTTTCAGCGTTGCGGGCGAAAACCGGACTCTGATAAAAGACGAAGTGCGCTATCGCCTGCCGCTTGAGCCGCTCGGCGACATCGCCCATTTTTTCGTCCGCCGGGAGCTGAATTATATCTTCGACTTCCGCCAGAAAACCGTCAGGGAAATTTTTGAAAATGCAAAACGCAAAGTGCAAAATGAAAGGATTTAAATTCAGAATCAATTCTTCTTCCTAATATTTTGCGTTTTGCATTTTGCGTTTTGCATTTTCGCCGCGTGGCGGAAGACTGATTTGAAACTGCGCGTTTTCCAGCGAGAGATTCGGATTATAAAACGGGTCGTTCTCGATTAAATACTTCCAGCGCATTTTAAAATTTTCTCTTTCCGGCGCTTCTTTCTGATTCAGAATTGTTTCGGTTGACGAATCGGAAAGCTGCAAAATTTCGGCGTAAGGCGTCAAAACGACGCGCAGATTTTTTTCGTGCTGCCGCAGCCGCAGGCAGAAATCTACGTCGAAAAGCCCGTTCGGAAAATTTTCCGCGTCAAAGCCTTTCAGCGATTCAAAAACTTCGCGCCGCGCCGCCAGCACATTGGCGACCGCCGCGAAATTGTTGACCAGTTGCGCCCTTTGCAGATAACCGGCGCTGTTTTTCGGCAAGCCGCGATGCGCAAAGCCCAGAAATCCTCCGACGCCCAGAACGATTCCGGCGTGACGAATCGTTTCGTCCCGGTTAAAAATTTTCAAGCCGACCGCGCCGATTTCCTTCTGCAGCGCGAAACCGGCAATTTCCTTCAGCCATTCGGAATTTTGCGGCGCGAAATCGCCGTCGAGAAAGACCAGAATCTCGCCGCTCGCCTTTGCAGACAGAAGATTGAAAATCTCGGCATTGGATTTACCGGAAATCGTTTCGCCGGTTAGAACCTCGAAGTTTTCATAATCCGTCCGCGCCCGGATTTTTTCGATGCTCGCCGTCGTCGTTATCAAACTGATTTTCGGCACTGCGGCGGGCAAATCGTATCTGACGCGATGCAGATTATAAAAGGTCTGGCTGACCTGCGCCTTTTTTCCGGTTCTTTCCAGATGTGCGCGAATCGCCTCGCGGGCGCGTTCCTGCGCGTAAGGCTTTTCGTCGCCGCTCAGCGCGACCGAGCCTTGAATCGCGCGCCAGTGATAAAGAATTTGCGGGATGTGCCTGATTTGCTCCGGCGAAATCCGCTCCGTCACGCGCAGCGCCAAATCGTAATCCTGGCTGCCCTCCGCGCCGATTTTAAAGCCGCCGATTTGCCGCAGAATCTCCGTCCGATACGCCGACAGGTGCGTGATTAAATTCAGCGAATAAATAAAATCCCGGCTCCAGTCGGGCTTAAATTTCGGCTCGTAGCGCCTGCCGTGCGGGTCGATTAAATCTTCGTCGCTGTAAATCATCGCCGTTTCGGGAAAGCGGTTCAATTCTGCGGCGACGTAATAAAGCGCGTGTTCCGAAAGCTCGTCGTCGTGGTCTAAAAGCACGGAAAATTCGCCCGTCGCCAGCGCCAGCGCAGAATTTGAAGCGGCGGAGATATGCCCGTTTTTTTCACGGAAAACCACTTTGATTCGCGCATCCTGCGCGGCGTATTCTTCGAGAATTTTGCGAACGTGCGGCGACGGCGAGCAATCGTCGGCGATGCAAAGCTCCCAATTCGTGTAAAGCTGTTTGCGCACCGATTCGATGCACAGGCGAAGCCATTTCTCTTCGATGTTGTAAACGGGCAAAATAACGGAAATTAAAGGCTTATGGGAAAAGCTTTCGATTTTTCGGCGGATTTCCCGGCGGTCTTCGCCGGTCAGCGTGTCGAATTCCCGAATCCATTTCCGATATTTTCGCGCCTCGCGCAGCTTCCGGTAATTCAATTTCAGGCTTTGCCGCAGCCCGCGCCAGCCTCTCTCGCGCAAAATCTCAAAAGCGCGCCGGGTTTTCCTTTGTAAAATATTCATCGTCCGCTGTTTAATATTTTAGCGATTATCGCGCGGCGCGGGCTGCGGCTTCCAGCAAAACTTCGTTGATTTCGGCGCATAATTTTTCAGCCGCAAACTCGGAATTTATTTTCGAGCGCGCCGCGTCGCCCGCCCTGCGCAGCTCGTCGCGATTACGGTAGAAGTAAATTATTTTTTCGCTGAAAGCCTCGATGTCGCCGTAGGGAATAACCGCGCCCGCGTCCGCGCCGACGAATTCCGCCATTCCGCCGGCTTTGTCAAAACAGATTACCGGCTTTCCGAGGCTCGCCGCTTCGAGACAAACCAGCGGAAAAGGGTCTTCGCGCGAAGTGAGCAGAAACAAATCCATCGCCGCGTAAAACCTGTGCGGATTTTCCCGAAGCCCGGTAAAAAACACTTTTTCTTTCAGTTCCAGCCGCTCGAAATCGTATTTTATCCGGTCGTATTCCGCGTCTGAATACGGCGATTTCCCGCCGACCCAGACGAAATAAAAATCCTCGTATCTCGCCGCCAGCCGCTGCGCAAGCTGCAAGAATATGTCAGCGCCTTTTCGCCATTCGATTGTTCCGCTCGCGCCGACGACGAAGGCGTTTTGCGGAATGCCGAGCTCGTTTTTTACGGCTTCGGCGTCTTTTCCAGCGGTCGCGTCCGGCGCGTCGGTTTTCGAGAATCCGTAAACGAGATGCGTTTTCCTCTCGATTCCCAATCGCTTCAGCATATCTTCGACCGCTTTTGAAACGACCAGAAAACGGTCGACGTAAGCGGACAAGGCGACGAATTTTTCGCGTGAAAAGAGATTGACGGCGTAATCCAGCTCGTGCAGCCAGGAAATCGTCCGAAAGCCTTTTTCCTTAAATAATTTCAAATATTCGAGCGAGATAACCGTGTTTCCCAGAACCGCGTCGTATTCTCGCGTAAACGGCGGCAGAGCGGGAAGCACGGGCGCGAGCTTGAATTTCCTTCTCAGATAATTAACGCCGCGCCGGAAAAAAGGCGGTTTTACGGCTTCCGGCAGAACGTAAACGTCCGCTGCTTTCCGGTATTCCGCTTCCAAATCGCCGCCGCGCAAAAGCAGCAAATCAGCCTCGAATTCCGAATCGTTTCGCCTGAGCCACTGCAAAAAATGCAGCAGAATCATCGGCGCGCCGGAGCGGCTGGCTTCGTGACCGATAAAAAGTATTCGTTTCATACAAGCCGAAATCGACGGAATACGCCGACCGTCCCGAAAATTATTTCCGCGCCGTAACGCTCAACCCCGTAAACATAGAATTGTGCCAGCTGTCGAACTCCGCCGGTTTGCGGTCGGTTTTGACCAGCAGAACGTAGAAAGGAAAAAGTATTTTCCTCATCAAGGCTCTGGTGATATTGCGCATTTTCGAGAACGTCACCCAAAGCCCGAGCATCTGGGCGAGCGATAAATTCCAGCCGCCGAGCGCTTTTATGTTTATCTCTCTGAAACCGGCGTTTTGAAAATGACGCTCAATCGAATACGGCGTGTAGCGATATTCGTCGTGCGGAATTTCGTGCAGGTTCCAGACGAATGGAACGGTCGCGAGAAGTTTTCCGCCCGGTTTCATCACCCGCCGGATTTCTCTTAAGGCATTTTCAGGCTCGGCGTAATGCTCCAGAAATTCGGTCGCCATCACGCAGTCTACGCT
>JALZHR010000350.1 GCA_030860665.1 Acidobacteriota bacterium | reverse complement strand
CCAGAAAAGAGTCGAGAAAATCAGCCGGTTGGAGAAGATTGATGAATGAAGTTTCAGAAAGAAGAGCTTTTCAGGAAATACTCCGGAAAGTTTCTGAAAAATGGAAAAGAGAGAATCTTGATATAGTTCCGCCTTACTCAAAAGAGCAAATTCAAAATAGTTTTGATAAAATCGGCAAGTTAGTTTCCAGAGATATTTTTCAGGTTTACACGACTTTCGGAGGACTTACCGACTGTCAGATTGATTCCAATTTGCTGTCATTTTGGAGTTTGGAGCAATTGGTCGCCGAAAACTCGGAGTGTAAATCCGAGTTTACGGCATTCGGAGATTTTTTAATTTATTCTCATTCTTACGGATATAAATATGAGAATGAAAATGTTTCGTCCGTTTACAGCGACTTAGACGGTGGAGAATACATAAAAATTTCCGAATCGGTCGAAGAATTTTTCAATCTATACTTAACAGACCCGATGAAAATCGGTTTATACGAAGAGTAAATAAAATAATGAACAATTTTTTTACAGCAGGTTTAGCGCAGGCAGACCCGATTATCTCGGACGCGATTGACGCCGAGGTGCGGCGGCAGGCGGACGGGTTGGAGTTAATCGCTTCGGAAAATTTTGTGAGCGAAGCGGTGCTCGAAGCGATGGGTTCGGTTTTTACGAACAAATACGCCGAAGGCTATCCGGGCAAGCGTTACTACGGCGGCTGCGAGTTTGCGGATGTCGTTGAAAACACGGCGATTGAGCGCGCCTTGCAGCTTTTCGGCGCAGACCACGCCAACGTTCAGCCGCATTCGGGCGCGCAGGCGAATATGACCGTTTTGCTCGCCGCGCTCGAACACGGCGACCAAATCTTAGGAATGAATCTCTCGCACGGCGGGCATCTGACGCACGGGCATCCGCTGAACTTTTCCGGCTTGAATTACAAGGTCGCCGATTACGGCGTCAGCCGCGAAACCGAAACGATTGATTACGACGAGCTTCAGCGCATCGCCGGGGAAAACAAGCCGAAATTGATTATCTGCGGCGCGAGCGCCTACCCGCGCACGATTGATTTCGAGCGCATCGGCGAAATCGCCAAATCGGTCGGCGCGAAAATGATGGCTGACATCGCGCACATCGCCGGTCTGGTCGCCGTCGGGCTTCATCCTTCGCCCGTTCCGCACGCCGATTTCGTCACCACGACGACGCATAAAACGCTGCGCGGTCCGCGCGGCGGTTTGGTTCTGTCCCGCGAAGAATATGCGGGCGAGGTCAATAAACGCCTGTTTCCGGGCATTCAGGGCGGACCGCTGGTTCACATTATCGCGGCGAAAGCCGTCGCTTTCGGCGAAGCCCTGAAGGAAGATTTCAAAGCCTACCAGCAGCAGGTTCTGGCAAACGCGCAGGCGCTCGCCGCCGAGCTGCAAAATCAGGGTCTGAGAATCGTTTCCGGCGGGACGGACAATCATTTAATGCTCGTCGACGTTTTTATGGACGGCAAGGGAATTACCGGAAAAGCCGCCGAAAAAGCTCTGGATGAGGTTCACATCACGGTCAACAAAAACACGATTCCGTTTGACCCGAACAAGCCTTTTATCGCTTCCGGCATTCGTCTGGGAACGCCCGCGCTGACCACTCGCGGAATGAAGGAAGCCGAGATGCGGCAGATTGCCGAACTGATTGCCTCGGTCATTCGCGAGCCGGAGTCGGAAGACGTCCGCGCGCGCGTCAAGCGCGAAGTCGCCGAGCTGACGGCGCGTTTCCCGATGTATCAGAATCGCTATAAGGAAGCGAAAATCGAATCGATTTCGGCGACCTAGAAAAAGAAAACGCGGAACGCGGAATGATGAACGCGGAATTAAAGACAAATTCGTCGTTCCGCGTTCATCATTCCGCGTTTCTTCTCTGTGGCTAAATCTTTATAAAATTATGAGCAATTTATCCGACATCGGTTTTCCCGTCCGCAGCGAGCAGGACGTGAACGAAGTGATAATGAAGGTTCTGGAAAACGTGCGCGAAATTCCGTGCCCGCGCGGTTCTTATTACAGGTTTGCGGACGCGTCGGGCGCGGCGATTTATTTGCAGGCGAACGCCTCGCAGGAGCTTATCGGCTTTAACCCGCATTTTGAGGGAAAAAGCCGCCGCACGGTTTGCCTGACCAGAACGATTGAAAAGGAATCTTCGGAGCTGGACGGCGCGTTCTACGCGTGGGCGAATCCCGCCGAGGAAAACAATCCCGAATCGGGCGAATATCCTTTCGTTTTCGACGCGCCCGATTTTCGAGTTTATGCCGGTACCGAATTTCCGCAAAACCGGCAGGCGCAGCTGGCGGCTTTCGCCTCGAACGATTTCAGAATTTTCAAGAGCGAGCAGGATTTTTACGACAGCCAGGATGCCGACGGATTAAGATTCGCCTCAAAATCGTTTGTTCCGAGCGGGCTTATCAATCTCGAGGCGGACGAAACGCAGCCGCCGCTTGCCTTCGGCGTTTTTACGGGTGAAATCAAGGAGTTTGAATTGAAGACGAACGAGCTGACGGGCGAAAAATTCTACTGGTTTCTGGTCGAAACACTGGGCGGAGAAGTAGACGTCGTCGCCGACCCGAAACTAATCACGGTCGAGCCGGGCGTCGGCGGCTATCTGAACGGGCAATTCTGGCTTTCGGGCAAACTGGTAAATTAATGCAAAATGCAAAATGCAAAGTGTAAAATGAATTTTATTCTTCCATTTTGCACTTTGCATTTTGCATTTTGCGTTTATTACTCGCCGCTCATTTCTTCAAAATCCAGTTGTTCGAGGATGCGGCGGGCTTCTTCGGATTCGTATTCAAAAGCCTGTTGTTCGAGCGCGCTGCGGACGATTTCAAAATAAACCGGGTCGTCAACCATTTGCATCAGCGACGAAACGGGAACGAGCGCCAGCGCCTCGAAACCGAGCGCGCGGATTGCCGGGTTCGTCGTCTGGCGGACGATTTCGCATATCTCGCCGACCGAGAAGCGCTGGCTCAGAATATCCGCCAGCGTGTCGATTTTGCGAAAATCGTTTTGTTTCAGAGCGCGTTCGGCAAGCTGTATAAAAACTTCGGCGGATTCGGTCTGCGCTTGCAGAAGGCTGGTGCAGGTTTCGGCTAATTGTTTGATTTCGCGGAGTTTTTCGGCGTCTTTGCGGATTTCCGCCTCGCTCGATTGCTCGTCCAGCGCGGTAAGCAGTCGGCTAAGCTCCCAATCGGCGTGAGCGTCGTAGGAAAATTTTTGTCTCGGTGCAGCGGAGTTGGCTTCGATTGCGCCAACCAGCATTTTTTTCGTCATGGGTCGCAAGCCTTCCCAAACTTTTTCGACTCGCGCCCCAAAATTTTTAATCATCATTTCAACCAGTCTAATTCTCTAACAAATATGAGAATTTGTAAATGTCTTTTCGTAAATCACAGTTTGCGGAAAAAGACGGTTATTTGATGACTGAAGTCTTTAGTCTGGTTTCCATTTCTTTTCGCGCTTCCTCGCGCGTCTCTTCCTCGTCTTCGAGGTCGAAAACTTCAAACAGCGCAAACGGCGTCGTCGAAAGATGCCGCAGCTCCCACGCTTCGCCCGCTTTTGAAGCGCGCGAAAACCACGCGGCATCGACATCCGCCGACGAAACAAACTCGACCGCCGCGCCGCCGTCCTGTTTGGAAGAAAGCGTGACCAGCTCGTTATAGGCGCGGACGCGCAATTCGTCAGAAAGCAAAACACGGCGTAAAGTCCAGCCGTGTTTCCTGTATTGCGCGATAATTTCCAGAATCTGCCCGACGGAAATCATTTTTTCTTCGCTCCGTCGTCTTTATTTGCCAGCGGCGGAGTTTTGACGTTGGTCATCGGGATTGTGTTCATATTCACGTTGGTATTGATGTTTCCCGGCATTACTGCAGTATTCGGGTTCATCGTGTTAACGTCCTCGCGCTCGCGGATTGACTGCGGTTTGCCGGGCATCTGGTAAGTGCCTTTAAAGATGTCGCCGATGGCTATCTTCCAGCCGTCTTCTTCCTTTATAAACGCCACGTCTTCCCAAACACGCTCTTTTTCGTTCCAGACTTCGACCGCGCCGAAATTGTCCTTAACGCGTTCGTCGCGCATTCTCGGCAGGGTCGTGGAAAAGGTCGAGGCGTAAAAGCCGTTTTCGAGCATATTTTCGAGCGATTTGTTCTGCTGTTGGGCGGCGGCTTGGGCGAAAATCATAGTGTCTTTCGACATCATTTTCTTGATTTTTTCAGTGTCTTTGCTTTTCACGGCGGCGAAGAGCATCTTGTAGGCTTCGGTCGGCGTCTGCGCGCCGCCGATTTTCTGCTCCGCCTGCCCGCCGCAGGAAAAAAGTAAAAGTGCGAATGCCGCAACGAAGCTGAACGCGATAATTTTCTGGCTGATTTTAAATTTCATCTTGTTTCCCTAAACTATAATTTCTGCAAAAGTATAAATGAAAAAGCGGCGCAGGCACAATCGAGGCGACGGAATCGGGCGACTATTCAGCGGCTTCGATTTGCTATTCCGGCGCTCGTCGAGAGCTTCCGCGCCCGCATTTCGGGGCGATTCTCCCGTCCGCCGACGGGCAAAACTGGATTCCCGGCGTTCGATAAGGCAAAATGTATTATGGAAAGATGAAAATCCGATTGACGGTTTCGAGAAATTAACCGGCTTTTTTATCGCGTTTTTTCGCCCGGCGTTTTGAATAGCTATGAAACACTGTCCGCGCTGCCAATCGACTTACACCGACGACACGTTGCAGTTCTGCCTTCAGGACGGCACCGTGCTGCTCAATGCTGTTGCCGCTACTCCGCCGCCGGAAGCTTCGCCGCCCGTCGATGCCGCGGCGACCGGCGGCTGGAAGCAGACCGAAGCGCCGACGGTCGTCCGGCAGCCGCCGTCGCAGCCTGTAAACACAGGACAAAATCAATCTGCGCCGAGCGCCGCCGCCGGAACTTCCGCGCATCAAGCCGAACCGAGAAAATCGAGCACGGGACTGGTGATTTTTCTGACGGCGCTCGTGACGCTGCTGCTTTTCGGCGGCGGCATCGGCGCGTGGTATCTGCTGCGAAATCGCGGCGCGGCGGAAGTCGCGACTAATTCAAACGTCAACAATTCGCCGAAACCGCAGTCAAACAGAAATTCTTCAAACGCCAGCTCCGACCGGGGAAACGCGAATGCTTCGCCCACGGCGACGCCGCCCGATTCAAACGCGAATACGAATTCAAACGCCGCCCGGAGCGTCGACACCACGCAGATAAAAAGCGAAGTTTCCGATAAGGTCGAAGATTGGGCGGCGGCGCTTGAATCCGGCAATCTCAACGCGCATCTGGGCAGCTACGCCGACCGCCTGGATTATTATTACAACGCGCGCGACGTCGGCATCGGCGCGGTTCGCAGCGACAAGCAGCGGGCTTTCGGCAGCTTCGACGATTTTCGGATGGACATCAGCAATCTGCGCGTCACGCCCGACGCCTCCGGCGAGAAAGCGACCGCCGTTTTCGATAAGGAATGGGCTTTTGAAGGCGAGGACAATCGAAACAGGGGCAAAGTTCAATCGCAGCTCCAATTGACGAAAATCGGCGGCGTCTGGCGCATCACGGGCGAGCGCGATTTAAAAATTTATTACACGGAAAGATAATTCGGAAAATAAGTCGCAACCGCCTCCGGCAGCGGGCGAGTTTCAGGATTTGGGATTTGGGAATGCGGATTTCGGATTGGTCGTTTAGCAGCGGCAAATCCTCAATCCGCTTTTCTTAACAATATGTGTTCAATCTTTTTCGCTTACGACGCGCATCCGAAATACCGGCTGATTCTGGCGGCGAACCGCGACGAGTTTTACGAGCGTCCGACGGCGGCGGCGCATTTCTGGCTGGAAGACGCGCCGGAAATCCTCGCCGGACGCGATTCGGTTTATGGCGGAACGTGGCTCGGCGTCACCCGCAGCGGCAGGTTTTCCGCCGTCACGAATTACCGCGACCCGCTCGCGCCGACCGGAAATTCGTCGCGCGGAAATCTGGTCGGCGATTTTCTGCGCTCGGCTGAAACGCCCGCCCGATATCTGCAAAAAGTCCGGCAAAAGGCGCGAGATTATTCGGGCTTCAACCTGCTCGTCGGCGCATTCGGTTCGGCGGCTGAAATCGGTTATTTTTCCAATCGTTCCGAGCAGGGCGACATAAAGATTCTGGAAAGCGGCATTTACGGTTTGAGCAATCACCTGCTCGACACGCCGTGGCGGAAGGTTACGCGCGGGAAAGCGGCGCTGGCGAATTTGATTGAAAAGGAAAATCTCGCGGTCGAATCTTTGTTTGAAATCCTGCTCGACGCGAGCCGCGCCGCCGACGAAGATTTGCCCGAAACCGGAATCGGCTTGGAGCGCGAGCGGCTGCTTTCGCCGATTTTCATCGAAACTCCGGTTTACGGAACACGCTCATCGACGGTTCTGCTGATTGAGACGAGCGGGAGAGTTTCTTTCAGCGAGAGAACTTACAGGCAAAGCCGAAACGTGTGGAAAGAAGAAAATTTCACGTTTGAAATCGAAAACAGAGTTGATGTAGCTCTCGGAAACGGTTTATCTTGTTTGGTATGAAACCGCTTTTATTTTTCCTGTTTACACTTCCGATGCTTTTCTCCCTGCAGCATATCGAAACACCAGCCCAATCCGCGCAGGATTTTGGCAAAATCTGGGACAAGCAGCATATTTCGAGCCTGCCGCCCTCGCAGGTGCGTCACAGGGATTTGCAGAATTATCTGGAAAAACTGAGAAGTCTCGGCTTGAAAGTCGGCGAAGTCGGTCGCAGCTACGCGAACCGCGAGATTTATCAAATCGAGTTCGGCAAAGGCGCGACGCGCGTTTTTATGTGGTCGCAGATGCACGGCGACGAGCCGACGGCGACATCGGCGCTCGTCGATTTGCTGGCGTTTCTGCAAACGAACCGCGACAAAAAATGGGTCAGGGAAATCGAGGAAAAACTGACGATTCGCGCCGTGCCGATGCTGAACCCGGACGGCGCGGAGCTTTTCCAGCGGCGAAATCTGCAATGGATTGACATCAACCGCGACGCCCGCGCCCTGCAAACGCCCGAAGGCAGGCTGTTGAAAAAGCTGCGCGACGAGTGGCAGCCGCACATCGGCTTCAACCTGCACAATCAGAATTCGCTGACCGCCGCCGGAAACACGAATCGCCAGGCGGTCGTTTCGCTGCTGGCGGTGAGCGGCGACCCGCAGGGAAAATCCGACGAGAAACACCTGCGCAGCCGCCGCATCTGCGCCGTGATGGTCGAAGCCCTGAATCATTTTATCAAGGGCGGCATCGGGCGTTACGACGACGCTTACAACCCGCGCGCGTTCGGCGATAATTTTTCCGCCTGGGGCACGCCCGCGATTCTGATTGAAACCGGCGCGATGCACGGCAAAGACGAGATGTTTCTGGTCAAAGTGAATTTCGTCGCCTATCTCGCCGCGCTGCGCTCAATCGTGACCGGCAGCGAGACGAAAGCCGAGCCGGGGCTTTACGACACGCTGCCGTTTAACGACGTCGGCAATCTCTACAACGTCCTGATTCGCAAAGCCACAATCGTCAATCTGCCCGAAACCGGCGCGCCTTTCGTGTCCGATTTGGGTATCGCCGCCGACCGCCGCCGCGCCGGCGAAGAAACACTTTTGACCGTCCGCGAAATGGGCGATATGTCCATCGGCTCATACGGCTTGGAAGAATACAACGCGGAAAATTTCTATCTCGTGCCTCGAGCCGGAAACGCGCGCGCGGGCGTTGCGGCGGATTTTCTTTTCTACAAAAAATCAAGACAGATTGACTGGAAGGCGACGGATTTGGAAACGCGCTTTCCGCCCGACGCCGTTTACAAAAACGGCAAATGGCTGAAAGGCGAGCGCGTCGTGCCTAAGATTAACTGAATTTTTTAACACGTGGACAAAGAAGAAAATTAAAACGGATTCTATGAAATACAAGGTTATCGCGGGGATTTTATTCTTTCTTCTTTTTATAGTGATTAATTTTCCGCGGGAGAGGACTTTAATTCCGGAATGGAGAATTTTGGTCGTTAACCGTTCCGGTAGTCCGGTGCCGAATTGCCGGATGCGTCAATTTTGGTCGCCCGGAAGGGGCGAGCGTGAAGTGAATTCAACTACGGATAGCGATGGAATTGTTGTTTTTCCGGCGCAGATAGTTCGCCAGCCTCTACTGTTTCAGGTGATTTATAATTTGTCCGAACAGATTGAATATTACGTAATGCCGCACGGCGCTTCCATCGGTTCCTACGCGTATATCATTCCCGTTTGCGGCACTAGCTCACATCATTTACGCTACGAGGAAGGAGGCGTATTAGAGCATAAGCTGATTTTGAGGAGTTAGCCGGTAAAAACTGCTGATAACTGAAAGGTAACTCTACTTTAGAACTTTTATTGCAGTCTCCGATTAAAAGGAGTTAAAAGATAATATCAATTTTCTATCCGTGTCTGTGTTTTCATTTCTTTCTTTCCCTCTATGTTTGTTTACGCCTTTATGTTCTTTGTGTTCGTTGTGTCTTTGTGTTGAAATTTCTTTATAATCTAACTCGGATATGTTGAGTCATCTCAAAATCAAAAACATCGCCCTGATTGACGAGCTTCAGCTTGAATTTGCCGGAGGCTTGAATCTGCTGACGGGCGAGACGGGTTCGGGAAAATCCATCATTGTAGACAGTCTGGGCGCGCTGACGGGCGAGCGTGTCTCGTCGGAGCTGATTAAGGAAGGCGCGCAGAACGCGCAGATTGAAGGGCTTTTCCAGATTGCCGCCACCGACGAGCTGAATAAAATTTTCGACGAAAGCGGCATCGAATTCGACGGTGATGGCGGCGACCCGGAAGTCGAGTTAATCGTGCGCCGCGAGCTTTCCGCGACGGGAAAAAACCGGATTTTCGTCAATAATCAGATGGTCACGCAGTCTTTTCTGAAACGAATCGGCGCGTTTCTGGTGGACATTCACGGTCAGGGCGAGCAGGCGACGCTTTTCAACCCGGCGACGCATCTGGAAATGCTCGACGAATACGCCGATCTGGAAAGCCTGCGGCGCGGCGTTGCCGAAAAATACGCCGAGATGGCGGCGATTCAGAGAGAGCTCAGAAATCTGCGCGAGGACGAAGCGCAGAAATTGCAGCTTCTCGACATCCTGCGCTTTCAGGTCGAGGAAATCGGCAAAGCCAAACTGCAAGCGGGCGAGGACGACTCGCTCGAAGAAGAAAAACGCCGTCTGAACAACGTCGAAAAGCTTTCCACTTTAAGCGATGAGAGCTATTCGTTGCTTTACGAAAACGAGGAAGCGACCGTCACGACGCTGGAAAAAGCGATTCGGCGCGTCACTGAGCTTGCCGAATACGAATCGAGCTTCGGCGCGTATATGGAAGGCTTGCAGACGGCGCAGGCGGTGCTGGAAGATTTGGCGATGTCGGTCAGGGATTTTCGCAACCGCCTGGAATTTTCGCCCGAGCGACTGGAAGAAATCGAGACCCGGCTGGCGGAAATCTCGCGTCTGAAACGCAAATACGGCGGCAGCATCGAAAGCGTTCTGGCGCACCTCAATGAATCCGAAGCGCGCCTGTCCAACATCGAAACCGCCGAGCTGCGCGAGGAAGAATTGCGCAAACGGCTGAAAAAATCGCGCGACGAATATTTGCGAATCGCCCGCGAGCTGCACGAGCGGCGCGCGAAAGCGGCTCGAAAATTCGAGAAAGACGTCGAAGCGGCTCTGAAAGCCGTCGCGCTGGAAAAAGCACGTTTTGAAGTGCGCATCACCGCGCCCGCCGATTTGCAGGCGGAAGAAAGCGGCAAATCTTTTACGGCGAAAGGCTTCGACCAGGTCGAATTTTATTTTTCGGCAAACGTCGGCGAGAGCGTCAAGCCGATTGCAAAGGTCGCTTCCGGCGGCGAAGCCTCGCGCCTGATGCTGATTTTAAAAACGACGGCGCGGCTCTCCGAGCGCGAAAAGGCGATGGTTTTCGACGAAATCGACACCGGAATCGGCGGTCGCGTCGCCGAAGCCGTCGGGCTGAAGCTGAAAGAGCTGGCGAAAACGCAGCAGGTTCTTTGCGTCACGCACCAGCCGCAGGTCGCCTCTTTGGCTGACCATCATTTTCTGGTCGAAAAGCAGGCGGCGAAAAATCGCACGGAAATCCGCGTCAAGGAATTGAGTGAAAACGAAAAAATCGAAGAAATCGCGCGGATGCTGACCGGCAGGGAAATCACGGAAACCGCCCGCCGCCACGCCCGGGAAATGCTGAGCACGGCGCGATAGAAAATTTTTCACCGCAGAGACGCGGAGACGCAGAGAAAGAGAGAAACAAGAGAACCCGGAAACGAGGGATTATACGAATTGACACGATTATTATAAACTTAATCCCTGCGAATCCAGATTAATTTGTTGTTTCAAATTTTCTGCGTCTCCGCGTCTCTGCGGTGAAAACTTCTTTTATGGAATCTGAAATTCTGGCAAAAGCCGTTCGCGGCAGAACGGTCGAGTCGGTTCATCGCGGGCATTTGATTGTCGTGGACGGGGCGGGCGAGACGCTTTTCAGCTTGGGAAATCCGGGAAGCGTGACGTTTTTTCGGTCGTCGGCAAAGCCTTTTCAGGCGTTTCCGTTTCTGACGAGCGGCGCGGCTGACCGCTTCGGCTTTCTCGAAAGCGAAATCGCGCTTGCCTGCGGCTCGCATTCGGGCGAAAAACATCACGTCGAAGCGTCGCGGAAAATGCTCGCCCGCATCGGCTTGAGCGAGGCGGATTTGCGCTGCGGCGCGCATCCGCCGTTTGACGAAAAACACGCCGAAGAAATGCTTCGCCGCCGCGAAAAGCCGACCCAGCTTCACAACAACTGCTCCGGCAAACACGCGGCGATGCTCGCCGTCGCCAAACACATCGGCGCGGATTTGGCGGCTTACGAACGCATTGAACACCCGGTTCAGCGGGAAATTCTGAAAGTCGTTTCGCAGTTTGCGTGCGTTCCGGAACAGGAAATAAAGCTCGGCGTGGACGGCTGCGCCGCGCCGAATTTCGCTCTGCCCGTCGCGGCGATGGCGCGGAGCTTTGCGCGGCTGGTTCTTCCGCCGAAGGATTTCGATGGCGAAACGCGCGAAGCCTGTCGCCGCGTCGTCTCGGCGATGATTTCCTACCCGGAAATGATTGGCGGGCGCAAGCGGCTCGACACGCTTCTGATGCTCGAAGCCAATCGCGGCTTAATCTCGAAAATCGGCGCGGAAGGCGTCTATGTCGCGGGCGTTCTGCCCTCGCCGCGCTGGAAAAAAGGCTTGGGCATCGCCTTTAAAATCGAAGACGGCGATGACCAGCGCGCGCGCGCGGTCGTGGCAATCGAGCTTTTCCGGCAACTCGGAATCTTCGACGCGAAAGCCCTCAAAAATTTATCGCCTCTGCCACTGAAAAACCGTCGCGGCGATAAGGTCGGCAGAGTCGCAGCGAGTTTTAGAATTTAACTCAACACGAAGACACAACGAACACGAAGGAAAGAAAACGATGAACGCGGGACGCTGAACAAAGGAAGGCTTTGAGTTATGAATTTTAAATTATTCGGAAATTGTTAATTTAAAATTCATAACTCAAAATTGTCATAAATTCCGCGTTCCGCATTCCGCGTTTCTTCTATCCTGTTCGTCAAGCCGCAACACCCGTTTTGAATTTCTCTTTGTGTTCTTCGCGTCTTCGAGTTGAAAACCGCCTTGCGTCTCTGCGCCTTTGCGTTAAAATCTTTTTATGGCACAAGCACAAACGGAAAATTACCCGCCGAAGCTCGAAAAAAATCCGAGCGGCGACATTAACATCAACTCGCTGGCAAATCTTCTGGAATGGTTCTTAAATTACGACCAGCGTGTCGCGCTCGTGCGTCACCCGCACGTGCAGGAGCTTTTCGAGTGGAAACAGGCTGACGACGCGGCGCAGGGCATAGAGGTTTACCCGTTTGAAAATGCCGAGGCGCGTTTCGCCGTCGGCGCGTTTCAGGCGCTGGCGGAAAACGACACGGAAGCCGAATTGCGACAATGGATTACGGACGTGATTCAGGCGCTCGGCGAATCGAAGCAAACGCGCGAGGACACGGTCGCCGAATACAAGCTGGAAACGAACGAGGGCGCGTCGTTCATAATGGAAGCGCAGAAAATTCCTTCCAGAACCGAACAGCGTTTATTCTTAACCAGCGCGTGGCTCGAAGCGCTCTGCACGGCGGAAGCGAGATTTTTAGGCTGGGTTTACCAGGAGCTTTACGGCAAGCCGTTTCAGCCTGTCAGCGGATAAGACTTTTGTCATAAGACACCCGCCGGATTCAGCCGCGGAGGCGGAAATTGGTAGTTTCCTAATTTTGTGGTGCTATACTAAGAGTTGTCTCAAAAACGACCCTTTTGGGGACGATTGGGAGAATTAGTTTGGTAAACGGATTTTTAATCAATCCGTTTATAAGGTTATCAGGAAGAATGATTTTTCATAATGCACGGAATTCGAGTGTTATTCGGAATCATTCCGCATAATCATTAGTTCGACGCCTATTTTGAGGATAAACTTATGAAACCCAGCTGCCTATCCCTAAAGAAAAATGTGAGCAAAAATAATCAAAAAAAACGTTTTCGACGTTTTTCACTGATGCGGCAGCTTTGGGCTGTCGGGTTGCTGGTATTCTTATTTTCGGGTTCGATTTCCGCCGAAGGTATTCTTGATCCGGCATTCGGAACGGGAGGCAAAATCGTCCTTAATTTGGGCGGAACGGTGGATTTGATAGGAGCGGGAGTTTTGCAGCCGGACGGGAAAATCATAATTGCCGGCAGCACCTATCCATCCGGCAGTTCAGTTTCGCTGGCTGACTTTCTGGTTGCGCGGCTTAATGCGGACGGCAGCCTGGACAGCACTTTTGGCAACGGCGGCTTTGTTAAGACCGATTTTACGGGCGGACAGGACGGCGCAACCAATGTCGCTGTGCTGCCTGACGGTAAAATAATTGCGGCTGGCTTTGCCCAAACGCCGCTCGTTTTGAATTCGAGACGAACGGCATTTGCGCTGGTTCGCTATAACCCGAACGGCAGTCTCGACGATACGTTCGGCACGGGCGGAAAAGTTCACAGCGATTTCGGAGCAGGTTATGAGATAATCAGCAAAATTCTAATTCAACCGGACGGAAAAATCATTGCCCTCGGCAATGCTCCCGCAACTGGCAACAATTCTCCGGCGAGAATCGGTTTGACCGGATATAACGCTGACGGCAGCATAGATTCGAGCTTTGGCACAAACGGAAGATTTTTTATCCGCTTCAACGAGGCTGGACACTACAGCGAAAACACAAACTTTCGCGACGCGGCTATTCAACCGGACGGCAAAATTATTATCACCGGAGACGCCCAGGTTTTAATACCCGGCTGCGTTCCAAGCCCGACTGTTAACTGCATCACCTTTAGTTCGTTTATGTTCCGCTATATGCCGCGCCTGACTTTGGACAGAAAGTTCGGCAGAAGACGAGGGAAAGAATACGGAAACTACGAGCAATTCTGGGACGTTTTTCTCCAATCCGACGGCAGAGTCGTCATCGGCGGCAACAACATTAAACGCTACTGGACGAACGGAAGACTCGACCGCGTTTTCAGCCCGGCAGCTTTTTCAAATGTTAATTTGAAGATTGATTCGATAGCGGAAAGGCAAAACGGCAGGTTAATCGGTTGCGGAACTTTAAACACCTCGTCAACATCACGTGACGCGGCTATTGCTTTGTTTGATGAAAACGGCGGTTTAATCGGCACCGATATACAGAATTTCGCCGCTTTAGAAAGCTGCAACAGCGTTGTAGTTCAACCCGATAATAAAATCTTAATGTTTGGAAGTGCGGATACAGGCGGAACCTGGAATAGCAAGATTTTTATCGTTCGCTATCTGGACATTGCGCCTTAATTCCCGGTGCGTATTATCATTTCAAACGTCCCATTACCGAAATCCCGAAAATCATCAACATTTTCGGCTTATGAGGCACTTTTCGATTGACGTTATCGGGTTGTTAAAATATTTAATTTTCAGCACCTCAAGATTAGGACACAACCCGAAAATTAAAAATCTTGATAATTGCAGCAAATAAGGGTAAAGTTTTTTTGCCCTTTTCAAAATCCGACTGTCGAGGTTGTTGTATGACTTTGCCGTTTGCCCGCTGCTGCTTGAGAGCCATTGTAGCTGCTTTCCTAAAGGTTTCGATTGTTGCTTCGCTATCGGTTGTCGCCCGGACGGCTTATGCGGGCGCTTTAGATACGACATTCGGCACGGGCGGAAAGGTAACGGTTGATTTTCCTTTCGGTTCGCAGCCTACTTACGATTCCTACGGTTATTACACTTTTGTTCAGCCTTCGGGCAGAATCGTCGGCGTGGGCGCGCATCGTCAACAGGGCGGTAAAGGAATGGCGAATGGCGTCGGGATGACGGGCTTGACTTCGTCTGGCGCGCTCGATTCCGGCTTTGTCGGTTTCGGCAGGGCGATTGAATGGGAAGACATTTCATCTATCGGGCTGTCGGATGCGCAAATGCTTTCTGACGGCAGGTTTCTGCGCCTTTCGACGATTTTTCGGATATTCGGACCGTCGCCGACCGCCGTTCTGCGGCGTTTCAACGCCGACGGGACGACCGACGCATCGTTTTCGCCGAATCTGAGCGTCGATCAATCTCAGCCCGTGACCGGAAAGTTTGCCGTTCTGAGAAACGGGAAAATACTTGTCGCAATCCAATCCAGAGCGTCGAACCGTTATTATTTAGTTAAGCTGAACGCGGATGGAAGCCGCGATACGACTTTCGGCGCGGGCGGCGTCAAAGAAATTCCGCGTATTAACCCGGTAGCGATAAACGATTGGTTTATCGGTATGCAGGAGCTGCCGAACGGAAAAATCCTAATCGCCGGACTAATAGGATTCTCGTCGGCGAGTCTGGATCATAACGAGCTTTTTCTTCTTCGTCTCGATTCCAACGGCAACGCCGACCATTCGTTCGGCAGGCTCGGACTCGTCCGGCGGACATTCGACGGACGGCGAATTCGAGCTTTCGATTTAATCGTCCAGTCCGAAAACAAATACCTGATTACGGGCGCCATCAAAAATCCCGACGAGGACGCTCTGATGGTGCGGTTTACGCAAAGAGGAAGACCGGATTACGCCTTTGGCAATGCGGGAATGGTAATTACCGATTTCAACGTCGACGGCATCGACGGATTCCGTCGCGCCGAGCTTTCCATTGATGGGAAAATCATCGTCGCCGGTTACGCCGCGTCTTCTTCCGACCCGTTTACAAGCTTTCTGGTCGCTCGCTATTCGGCAAACGGCATTCCGGAAGCGCATACCCGAACGGCTTTCACGCCGGCGCAGAATTCCGTCGCGACTGACGTGGCAATTCAGCCCGATGGAAAAATTACGGTCATCGGATACACAAAAAATCCTAACCCTTCAATCAACGGAAACGTTTTCGCTTTTGCCCGCTATACGGCGATAACGAATGATTAAATTGTCTTGAAAATTTAATTAAATCCGCGCGAGGTTTAAGAAAATCTTTAGGTGAAGAACAGAAAGCAGGCGAATATTGCCAAAAGGTGCGCGACCAACACCGCGGCTGCCGAAACATCGAGCTGATTTTTCAAATTAGCCAGCCCGAAGATGATTCCATAAATCGGAAATTGAACGACTGCCAGCAAATCAGGGAAGATAGTCGAATCAAAAAGGCTGGATGATAGAATCGCAAAAGGAAGCAGAACCTTGACGAAAAAATAGCTTCCGCGCCCGACCGCGGTAGAAATTACTCCAAAAAAACAAGAGAAAGGGCGTCAGAATAAAAAACGCTGCAACCGGCTTTCCGGAATTCGGCGGATTTTAGCAGACGCCCCGTATCTTCTGGCTTATCGCGTTCTGAACGTATCGCATTGCCGCATATCGCCGGACTGAAAGCCGCGAGTGAACCACTGCATTCTCTCTTTTGAAGAGCCGTGCGTGAAGGATTCCGGCACGACGTAGCCCTGCGCGCGTTTCTGAATCGCGTCATCGCCGACCGCCGAGGCGGCGCGCAATGCCTCTTCGACGTCGCCGGTTTCCAGTTGTCCTTTCTTCTGAGCGTAATTCGCCCAGATTCCGGCGTAGCAGTCGGCTTGCAGTTCCAGACGGACGGAAAGCGCGTTCGTGTTTCCGGCGCGGTGCACTTTATCCATCGTGCCGAGAAGATTCTGCACGTGATGCCCGACCTCGTGACCGATAACGTAAGCCTGCGCGAAATCGCCCGGCGCTTTGAATTCGTTTTTCAGGTCGCGGAAAAAGGAAAAATCCAGATAAAGCTTGTTGTCGCCGGGACAATAAAAAGGTCCGGTCGAAGAACCGGCGACGCCGCACGCCGAGCGAACCTGATTTTCAAAAAGCACGAGCACCGGGTCGCGATACTTCATTCGCGCCTGCTGCGGCAGAATCTCGCGCCACGCGTCCTCGGTGCTGCCGAGAACCGAGGCGACAAAGCGCCGCTGGTCGTCCTGCTGATTGTTCGGCTGCTGCTGCTGCCTTTGCTGTTCCTGCTGCTGAATTTGCTGCTGCTGCCCGCCGCCGCTGCCCGTCAGATTGTCCAGCAGCGCGCGCGGGTCGCCGCCGCAAAGCAGCGTGGCGATGATAATGACCAGCGTGCCGAGACCGCCGCCGCCGAGCGCCAAGCCTCTGCCCATTCCGCGACGGTCTTCGATATTTAAGCTTTCCCGACCTCTTAACATAATTCCACCCCTTACTCGAAAAAATATTATATGGTAGAAATATAACATTTCGGGCGGAATAATCAATGAATTTAAACGAATGGCGGCAAAGCGGAAAATTTTTCGATTATCGCGGGTTTCCGATTTTCTACCGGCAAAGCCCCGCCGCAACGGCAGCAGCGGCAACGACTTCGGAAGAAGTTTTGTTGTGCCTGCACGGATTTCCGTCTTCGTCGCACGATTATCATAAAATCTGGAACGGGCTGGCAAAGGATTTTCCGCTTTTGGCTTTCGATATGAT
>JALZHR010000347.1 GCA_030860665.1 Acidobacteriota bacterium | reverse complement strand
CGCTCGAACAGCAATAACACCGCGACGGTAGTCCCCGCCAATAATAATACGGTCGTCTCGACGACCAACAACAATGGCGGCGGCATTACAAACATCTGGTCGAACGCCGGCAACGTAACCCGCGAGGAATACAACGGTCGGCGCGCCGAATACGAAAAAGACCGGGGCGAAAGCACCATCGGACAGGGCGCAAATGACAGCTGGCTGTGGTTTAAAACCCGCGCCGCGCTGCTCGGCGCTAACGATTTGCGCGACTCGACCATCAACGTCGATGTCTCTAACGACGTCGTGACCCTGAGAGGAACGGTTGCGAACGCGGCGCAAAAAACCAGAGCCGAACAGGTCGCCAAGGGCATCGACGGCGTGAAAAGCGTGAAAAACGAATTGAAAGTCGCGGCTGGCGATTCGATAACCAACGTCGGCGGCGGAAGCAGCGACAACTCGAAAGGCGGAGGCGGCAACACGAACAAAAAATAAGTTTCCGAATTTAATTTGAATATTTACGGCGAGTCTCCATTGTTGAGACTCGCCTTTTTATCGCCTTGATTTATTTTCGGAAAATCTGAATGTAAGCGGAAATTTAAAAGCGTGTTGAAACCCGGCAGCAATGGCAGCGGCGGCGGCAGGGGGTGAAAGTTAATTCTTAACGTGAATTTCGCTTTTCCCGAGAATTTTTTCGATTGCCCGAATCACGCTGTCGATTTTGATGCTGTGAATACATTTCGGCTCGCCGAATTCCCCGCAGAAATAACCGGCGCACGGCTGGCAGGCGAGAGTTTCGTAGACGATTTCGTTCGGCGCGTTCGTCCACGGTCGCCAGTGATGGATGTTCGACGAGCCGAAAATGACGACTGAAGGCGCGCCGACAGCCGCCGCGATATGCGCGATTCCCGAATCGTTTCCGACAAACAGGCTGGCTTTCGAGGCTAGAGCCGTGATTTCCGGCAAGGTCAAATCGTCGAACGTCAGAACCGGCGACGGCAGCGAAAGCTGTTTCAGCTTTTCCAGAACTTCGCTTTCTTTTTTAGTGGCGACGGCTACGACCGGCAGTTTTTTCCGGTGCAGAAAATCGGCGATTTGCGCGAAATTTTCCGTCGCCCACTGCTTAGTATCGAACGCGGCGACGGGATGAATCAGCGCAAATGCGGACTGCGGATGGCGGATGGCGGAATTTTGAAAACCGCTCTCTGTTAAAAAAATCTTTGCGTTCTCGTCCGCCTGCGCGCGGGCGTTAAATTTTTTCTCCAGGGAATTTAAGGCTTTATCCGTGACGACCAGACGGCTCTTCGGCTTGTCCGCGACCGGCACTCCGGCAAAACCGAGCAGGGCGAGCTGCTGCTCGGCGGAATGAGTTTTTTCCTTTTGCCAGAAATCCGCCGACGATGAAAGCAGGTGATTGTAGAGAAAATTGTATTGATTTTCCGCGTAGCCGATGCGGTGGCGCGCGCCGCTCGCGCGCACGAAAAACGTCGCCGTCGTTCCGCCGTGCAGGTTAAAAGCCGCGTCGTATTTCGCGCGGCGAATCCGGCGCGCCGTTTTCAGACGCGACACGAAATCGTCCTTTTTGAAGCTCAAAACATTGTCGACCGCGTCGAATCCGTCCAGAACCGGCGCGACCCAGTCTTCGAGCAGCACGTCAATCCGCGCTCCGGGCAGAAACCGCCGCAAAGCGTCGAGCGAAGGCGTCGCCAGAACCGTGTCGCCGATTGACCGCAGCCGCACGACGAGAACACGATTAACTTTTGTCCAATCTATTCGTGACACGGCGACGCGGCGACGCGGCGACGCGGCGAGATTGGATTCAGCATCGGAGACGTGATTCGCTTCTCCGTGTCTCCGCTTCTCCGTGTCTCGGTGTCGCATTTATTTCTCGGTCGTCGCCTCTTCGACGAGCATCACGGGAATCTCGTCGCGAATCGGGTAAACCAGACCGCATTCGGGATTGACGCATTTTAAGCCGCTGCGGTCGGGCTTGATTTCGACCTTCGATTTGCATTTCGGGCAGCGAAGAATTTCCAAAAGTTCGGGGCTGATTGCCATAAAAACTCCTTCAGAATAATTTTTAACATCTTACGCAAATTCCGGCGCATTTATCAAAAGGCTGATTTTTGCGGCGCGGGCAATCAAGGCGATTTTCGTTTCATGACAGCACGTTTTCGCGGCAAATATTGCCGAAGGCGACGCAGACAAAAAAAATTTGAAAAGATGCGGCTGATTCCGAATTTTAAAACTATGAATTATAAATTCGGAGAAACGTTTTCCGTAATAATTTAGAATCTGCAATTTAGAATCCGGAATCAGCCGCCGCCCGATTCCCGCCGTCTGCCTGCCTGCCGCCGCGGAAGACGGGAAATATTTTTATTTTGCGCGCCTGACCGTTCGTTTGAGCAAAAAATTTAAAAATTCCGCGTCTCCGCCGTAGTCTCTGCCGCGAAAAATCCTTAAATCGAACCGACGCGAAAAAAGCGTTTTTCGGCGGCAGCAATTTAGATTAAAAAACCAGGAGTCGTTTAAATGAAAAAAGATTTATCGCTCGCCTTTTGTTTACTGCTGTCGCTTGTTTCGACCGCTTTCGCGCAGGAAGCCGGAAACCGCATTTACGGCAATCGCGGCGGAGACACAGACAAGCCCGTCCAGCGCAGAATGCCGAATCTGCCGAAAACGATAGGCGATATGGTCAGCGTCGACGCGGCAAACCAGACGATTACGCATTACCAGTTTATCGACGTGAAAGTTTTAACCACGGTCGAAGCCAGAGAATACACAGCCGTTTTCGGGCTGGCGCAGGAAGCGCCGACCGTTCCCGAAGCGAACCGCAAATTGGAAAAGCAGATTAACGATTTCCGGCTCGGGCTGAGCAATCTGGGCATTTCCGCCGCCGATACCTACGTCGATTTCATCACGCAGAATCGCGTTTACGATTTTGCGGTCAAGGGCAATACGGCGCGCGAAAAGGTTTCGGGCTTTCAAATCAAGGAAAATTTCATCGTCCGCTACCGCGACCGCAGGCTTCTGGAAAAAATCGTCGCGCTCGCGGCGCAGAACGAGATTTTCGATTTGGTCAAGGTCGATTACGTCGTCGGCGATTTGACGCCGGTCAAAGCGCAGATGATGAACGAAGCCGTGCGCATTATCAAAAACAGGGAAAGCGATTTCGGCAAAATCGGCATAAAATTGACGCCGATAAGCGTTTCAGCCGAGCAGTTCGACGTTTTCCAGCCGTTTGAAGCCTACAACAGCTACAAGGCTTTCGAGGCGGGCGAGGTCGATAACGTTTACCGCACGGTCGAAAAACGCAAAAACAGCACTTTTTATTTCGAGCCGCTGCCGGAAGGCGCTTTCGACGCGGTTTTAAAGCCAATCGGCACGTCGCCTGAAGTTCAATGCACCTATTACCTGCGGCTGAAATATTTCGTCTCGGCGCGCACGACCGTCATCACCGGCGCGGCGGACGAAAAAGGCTCCAAATAAAAGCCGTAGCGACAGTTTCAAAATAAATCCGAAAATTTTCGCGCGGGCGGTAATAAAAATTTCGCCCGCGCGTCTTTATTGTTTGAGCCGCGCGTGTCACATACGAAAAGGCTTTTCTGAAAAGTATTGGATTTTGAATTTTGAGTTTGCGATTCAGCAATTAATTCAGAACTCGAAATTCAAGGCTCAAAACTCAAAACTCTTAAAACTTCCGCGATGCTCCAAGCCTGCGCCGGGCAGCCGCGCGGATTGTGCGGCGCGTCGGCGTCGAAGATTTCGGAGATTTGTCCGAGTCCGGCTTCGGTCAGATGATTTTTGAAATTTTCCAGAATTTCGCGAACGCGGGCTTCGTCCTCAGGATAAACCTTGCGGTAAGCGTCGACGAACGCGCCGGTGAGCCAGCCCCAGACCGTGCCCTGATGATAGGCGGAATCGCGGTCAAAAGGCGAGCCGCTATAAACCGGGCAATACTGCTCGTCTTTCGGCGAAAGCGAGCGCAGACCGAAAGGAGTTAAAAGCTCAGCCTCTACTTTCCGGACGATTTTCCGCGCGCGTTCCTCTCCGACCATCGAATGCGCCAGGCTGACGGCGAAAATCTGGTTCGGTCTGACAGCGGCGTCGCGCCTGCCGTTTACGACCACGTCGAAAAGACACTCGTCGGCGTCGTTCCAGAAAAGCTGATTAAAGCTGTAACGCGCCGCGTCCGCCATCGCATCGTAGCGCGCTTTGTCTTCCGCCGCGCCGAATCTCCGGGCGAAGTCCGCCATAATCTTCAGCGTGTTATACCAGAGCGCCTGTATCTCGACCGGCTTTCCGGTGCGCGGCGTGATGACCAAATCACCGATTTTCGCGTCCATCCACGTCAATTGCACGTCGGGCGTTCCGGCGTAAAGCAAGCCGTCCGTATCGACGTGAATATTGAAACGCGTGCCGCGCAGATGCCAGATGATTACATCGGCGAGCTTTGCGTAAAGATTGTCGCGGACGAAATCGTAATCGCCCGTTTTTGCGGCGTAAGCGCGAATCGCTTCAAAATACCAGAGCGTCGCGTCGACCGTGTTGTAGTCGGCTTCGTCGCCCGCGTCGGGAAAGCGGTTCGGCAGCATTCCTTCGGAAATGTGACGGGAAAATTCGAGCAGGATGCTTCGGGC
>JALZHR010000333.1 GCA_030860665.1 Acidobacteriota bacterium | reverse complement strand
GCCCGAAGCCTGCTGCACCTGAAAAGTGCGCGCAAACGAACCGATCGTTACCGTTATCGTGCCCGTTCTGAACGGTCCCGTGTTCGGAGCGACGGTAAACCCGATTGTGCCCGCGCCTTCGCCGCCGGAGCCGGACGAAATATTTATAAAGCTGTTGTTTGAAGCCGCCGTCCACGGGCAGCCGTTCGGTATCTGAACGCCGAAATTGCCGCTGCCGCCGCCGACGGGAAACGCCTGCACGGCGGACGAGAGACTGAATTGACAGGCTCCGACCGAGCTTTGAATGTCGAGACTCCAGCTTCCGGCGATGCTGCCGGAATTTTCGCCCGTATCATCAACTACATATAATTTCCAGACGCCGTTCGGGTTAATCCCGAAGAAATTGTTGAGCGTCGTTCCGGTTGTGCCCTGCGGAGCGGGCGCGGGAAATGCGTCGCCGGTCTCAAAATTCGTCGGCTTAAAAGTTCCCGACACAAGCGGCTCATTATCCGGCAGATTGGCAGCCGCATTGTCGTCAAAAGTTAAATTAAGCCCGCCGACTTCCGTATTTCCGCCAACGTCGGACATCAAAACGATGCGCCGCCCGTTCGGCGCGACCAGCATCACGTCGGCGTCATCCGGCGCGGTGTGGCTGAAGTTTGAAAGATTTACCGCAACTTTCGACAAAGAACCCGGCAGACCCGAAACGTTAAATTCCGACGGAAATGGCTGCGCCGCGCCGCTCAGCGGAATCGTGATTACATCCGGCGAAGTTTGCAGAGAGAGATTCCAGCCGCCCGAAATGCTTCCGGCATTGTTGCCGTTGTCATCGACGAGAAATAATTTCCACGCGCCGTTCGGCTCGGTGCCGTGCAGTATGGAAAGCTTGTTCCCGGTCAGCGTGCCGGGAGGCGCGGGCGCGGGAAAATTATCTGCCGGTTCAAAATTTGTCGGTTTGTACCTGCCCGAAGCGAGCGGCGCGTTGTCGGGCAGTGAATTGACTGCCGAATCTTCAATCGAGAGCGAGATATTGCTGACCGGATTGCCGCCGCCGACGTCAGACATCAAAACGACTTTCCGACCGCTCGGCGAAACGAGCAGCAAATCCACGTCGTCCAGCGCGGTGTGACTGAAGTTCACCAGATTCACCTGCACGCTCGTGATTAAGCCGACCTGATTGGCGACCTGGATTTCCGTCGGATACGGCTCGGCGATTCCGGCGGCGGGAATCGAAACGGCGTTCAGTTTTTCGCCCGCAATCGCTTCCGTCACCTGCACCGCGTCAATCCACCAGCCGATGGAAAGAATAAAATTGTCGGTCGCGAAAAGCCATCTGAAGCGGACGTTTTGCCGGTAAGCGCTCGGGGGCAGATTGACTTCGGTAACCATAAAACCCGTTACCGAGCCCGTCCACGCCTGGCGATTGGCGAGCGGGTTGCCGGTGTTTCCGCTGATAACGCCGCTGTAGCCGCCGTGCACGAAGCTGCCGCCCGCCGTGACGATGTCCTGAAACGCGCCGCCGTTGACGCTGATTTCCAGCACGCCGCCTTTTCGACCCGCGTCGGCGGCGTAATGATGCTGAAAAATCAGTTTCGGCGAGCTGCCGCCGATTCGGATGGACGGCGAGATAATGGCAGCCGTCCCGGCGGCAGCCGGAGCGGGCGCGAAAACCGAGTTCGGCGCGGTATATCTATATTCCGTGTTCGTTCTGAAGGCTCTGCCCGGGTCGGTTTCCTCGGTCGTCCACCCGGCGGGAATCTGCGGCTGTCCCACGCTGTCGAAGTTTTCCGCAAAAGTGAGAATGACGGGCACATAATCTTCGAGCGTGACGTTGTCAATCCGCCAGCCCATCCCTTCAAAGGAATTATCCGTCGCAAACCGCCAGCGAAAGCGCACCGTCTGGTTCGCCATACCGAGCGGAAGATGCACGATGGTCGATTTGTAGCCTTCCGAATCGCCCGTCCACGCCTGTCTGCCGATAAACGGATTTCCGGTCGCGTTGCCGCTTATGGGCTGAATGTAGCCGCCGCCCGCAAAAGTCGCGCCCGAATCCAGAATGTCCTGAAACGCGCCGCCGTTGACGCTGATTTCCAAAACGCCGCCGTCAAAGCCGCTTCTGAATTCGGTTTCGTAACTGTGGCGGAAAGTTAAAGTCGCCCTCGCGTTGCCGAGCGTGACCGCCGGCGAAGTGATTTCGGCTATTCCGGCGGTCGCCGGATTGTTCGTAAAAATCGCGTTCGGCGCGGTGTGGGGCATTTCGGACGTCGTCGCGAAAGGCAGATTCGAGCCGGTCGCGGAAGCCGTCCAGCCCGCGGGCAGCGACGGCGCGGTCACGTTGTCGAAGCTTTCAGAGAGTCGAACCGCCGACGGCGCGCTGCTGCTGTTTGCGGTGGCGTTTCGCGCCCGGCTTATCGTCGTCTCCGTCCGAAAGGCGGCAAACGAAATCGCCAGCGACAAAAAAATAGAAATCAAAGCGGCATTTATAATAAACCGGCGGCGAAAGAAGGCAGACGGATTTTTCATATTCTTGACCTCGAAGAATTATGGGCGCGCCGGGGGATGGACGGTTAAGTTAAAGAAATAAAATAAGAGTAAAAGCGTCCGGCGGGCTTGTCAACGTTTTTTTTCGCGCCGCGCGTTTTAAGGCGACAATCGCCCGCCCGTTGATTTCGGTCAGCCGCTCGCGGCAATTTATGTAAGTTGTAGATTTATTTAAATTTATAAACACGAAGCGGTAAAAATCAGCCGGAAAAAGCGGCGAAAAATTCATTGACTCTTTTCTTTAATCGGATTAGACTGCTTGCGTAATCCGGACAGCCAAATCATAAATTTTTCCGTCCAGGAGAAAACTCGGAATACAGTCCGCCGTCATTGTCCGTCCGCGCCTCGTTTTCGCGACGCGTGCAACTGCTGCTGCTGCGCGCTTTGCTCGATTGACAAGGGATTTGACTCACATGACCGAAACTTTCGACCACGAACTCGACGAGCTTTTAGAAATCTTTAGGGATTTGAATTTCGAGGCTGTCTGCCCGGATTGTCGCGGGCAATGCTGCCGGATGCCGTGGCTGAACGAAAACGAGCGGCATCTGCTCGCCCGGCGGTTTCCCGAAGCGATAAATTCTATCGACGGCACAGCCTTTCTGCTCAATCATCAAGCCTGCGTCTTTCTCGACCGGCAGACGGGAAAATGCAGAATTTACGAGATGCGACCGCTCGACTGCCGCCTGTTTCCGCTCGATATTATCGAGGAAGACGGCGAATATTACTGGTGCGTTTTTACGACCTGCCCGAACTGGGAAAAGATGAAGGAGCTTTTAGAGCCGTTTATTCCGCGGCTCGAAGATAAATTCAACGCTTCGCTGTGGCGGCAGTTTCGCAGGCAGATTGCGGTGACGAAAGAGGAATATCCGCCTTACAAAAACAGGCAATATATGATTGTCAAAAGATTCGCCCGGCAATTCAACGAAATATGAAACGAACTTCTGACGAAAGCACAGCCAGACCGGCTGATTCGGAATCTTCCGAATCGGCGGCGGCGGCTCTCGCGGAAATCGAGCGGACGGTCAACTGGGATTCTCCGAAGCTCGAGCTTTACGAATCGAGCCGGTGCGGGACGGGCGTCCGCGCCGGAAGCTCGATTGAAAAAGGCGAGAGCATCGGAATTTTCGGCGGTCATATCGTGCCGCTTGAGAAGCGGCTATTGCTGCCCGCCGGGCTTGAGCATTTTTATTTTCAGGTGAGCGACGATTTGATTTTAACGCATCTTTCAATGGCGCACGTCCGGCAAAGCAAAATCGAGTTTATCAATCATTCCTGCGAGCCGAACGCCGGTTTCAGCGGGCAGATCGAGCTGGTCGCGATGCGCGCGATTCAAGCCGGAGAAGCCATCGGCTTCGATTACGCGATTTGCACGTCGGAGCCTGAATTCAGAATGGAATGTTTCTGCGGGGCTGAGCGATGCCGCGCGTTTATTACGGGCGAAGACTGGAAAAACCCCGCGCTGCAAAAAAAATATAAAGGCTATTTTCAGCCGTATCTGGAAAGAAAATTCCGCGCCTGACCGGCGTTTCCGGCGAATCGCCCGTTTCCCGATTTCGCGTCTTCGGCGGGTAATTTCCGCCTGCATAAAAAGCGTTGTAAACAGAGCAATTGCGTATATACTTGGAGCGACGGCGAGTAGTCAGGTAAGATTGGAATCAGGCAATAACAATAAATACAACAGGCAAGGTGAGTAATCAGAATGGCAAAACATACTATTACGCTGATTCCGGGTGACGGCATCGGACCGGAAATCATCGCCGCGACCGTGCGGATTATCGAAGCATCGGGCGTGGACATCGAATGGGAAACGCACATTTTGGGCGCGCAGGCGCTGGAAAAATACGGCGTGACGCTGCCCGAAGCGGCAATCGAATCGATTAAAAGAAACCGGGTCGCGCTGAAAGCTCCATTGACGACGCCCATCGGCAAAGGCTTTACGAGCGTCAACGTCGGTCTCAGAAAGTTACTCGACCTTTACTCCAACGTGCGCCCGGTCAAGGCTCTGCCGAACGTCGAATCGCGCTACCCGCAGCTGGATTTGGTCGTCGTGCGCGAAAATACCGAGGATTTGTATGCCGGGCTGGAGCACGTCGTCATTCCGGGCGTCGTCGAAAGCATCAAAGTCATCACCGAAAAAGCCTCGACCAGAATCTCGCGCTACGCTTTCGAGTTCGCGCGCTCGAACGGGCGCAAAAAGGTGACGGCGGTTCACAAGGCGAACATTATGAAATTGTCGGACGGGCTTTTTCTCGAATGCTTTTACAACGTGGCGAAGGATTACCCGGACATTACGGCGGACGACAAGATTATCGACAACTGCTGTATGCAGCTCGTGATGCGCCCCGAACAGTTCGACGTTTTGGTGCTCGAAAATCTCTACGGCGACATCGTTTCGGATTTGTGCGCCGGTCTGATCGGCGGTTTGGGGCTTGCGCCGGGCGCGAATATCGGCGAGGCGGGCGCGGTTTTTGAAGCCGTTCACGGCTCCGCGCCGGACATCGCGGGTCAGGGCGTCGCCAACCCGACGGCGCTTCTGATGTCGGCGATTATGATGCTCCGTCACATCGGCGAAAACGATGCGGCAAGCCGCGTCGAAAAAGCGATGCTCGAAGTTTATACCGAGGGCGAAATCCGCACCAGGGATTTGGGCGGCACGGCGAAAACGGATGATTTCGCCAACGCGATTATCGATAAACTGAAGGCGTAATTCGTCCGCAGAACGAAGCCGGCGGCGCAGTCTGATGAACACGGATAAGAAAGAATAAAAAATCCCGGTTCATCGAACCGCGCCGATTACCTGCGCGACAGCTTTCTTTGCTACCGTGAAATCTCACCCGATTAGCGGCGGCAGAATTAAGCGCAAGGTCAAAGCAATCCGCCGTTCGAGGCGGACTGCTTTTTGAATAATCGGAAAACGCGAAGGTCGGACAGCCGACTTTATTTTATTTACAACGCGAAAAGCAAATCGGCATTCAAACAGGCAGACCGAACCCGATTCGTTCGGTTTTAAATTAGGAGATTGATTATGAAAACCATCTTTTTCAGCTTGATTTTAATGCTCGTTTTCGGCGGCGGCGGCGTCCTGACGGCGCAGGCGCAGAGGGAGCAGACGCTGACCGTTCGCGTCCACCGGCAGAAATCGCTCGCGCGCAATAACCTGACGATAAAATTCGTCTCGCTGGTCGAAGATTCGCGCTGCGCCGAAGGCACTCGCTGCGTCTGGGCGGGCAACGCCAGAATTCAGGTGCAAATCACCGACGCGCGCGGCAGGTCGCAGACCTTTGAAATGAACACCAACACCGGCGCAAAAGGCACGTCCTTCGGCGGCTACGCCGTCAATCTGACCGACGTCGAGCCGCGCCCGCGCGCCAACGTCCGCATTAACCGCAACGCTTACACGGCGACCTTCAGCATCAGCAGATTAACCAGATAAAATCGCGGTTCGATTTCAAATCTTGCCATACAAACCCCGCCGCCTGCGGCTGAAACTCGCCCGCTTGTAGGCGAGTTTTTGCGTTTGCTAATCCAACTTACGCGCCTGTGAACGCATTTTCGCGCGCAGGTGAATTCGCACAGGAATTGCGGGCGCTGTAGGCTCTTCCGGGATAACATTCGCCTCGTATTGAAAAAGATTAAAAATTTTGTGCAGATAAAATATGTCCGCACGCGGCATTTGTGAAGAGTCGGGCGCAAAAGGCATAAATTTGTCGTTTTGAAGAACCGTTTTGATGAGGACGGCTATTATTGTATTTCGATTTGGTCGATTTCCTTCATTATGCGGTCGGTTTCGGTTAAGGCGACGATTATTTTTTGATAATGCCGGATGTCTTCAAACGAAAGCTCACGCCCGAAGCGGTCTTTGAGCCATTTCTGCGCGGGCTGGTAGCCGCCGATGTAGAATTCCCACGCGATGAGCGGCACGTTATCGAAAAACTGCGCGTCGTTTATCCAGACTCTGCCCGTCTGACCTTGCGCGCCGGTCGCCTGCCAGCCGATGCTCTTTTCGGTCATTTTGCGCGTCACGCGGTTGTCGCCGCCGCGCGGGTAAGTCGTGATAAAACGCTCGACGACCGGAGATTCCAGAAGATGAATCCGCCGCAGCTCGCCGCCCGATTCAACCAGCCGCCAAAACGTCACGGCGTCTTTCGGAAAGGGAACGCGCGGAAAATCAATCTTCAAAAATTCCCGGTAACGCTTGCGATAAGCGGGCGAATGAAGCACCGCGTAAATGTAATCGAGAATATCGACCGGCGCAAACGCGCCTTCGTCTTCTTCTTTCTCATTAGTGAACCGCAAATTGATTTTCGCGGCGATTTTTTCCACGATTTCCTCATTCAAGTTCGGCGTTCTCTCGTCGTTTTGATGAAACGTTCGCTGTTCGCCTGTTTCGGGGTAAAGATAAAGCGGAAAATAATTACCAGAACCAAATCTACCAGCCGTTCCTGTAAGGTTAAATTCACCTATCAATTTTGAAATAAAAACATGCCGCCAATCGTCTGCACATTGTCTTGCGATTACTAGTCCTACATTTTCACCTTTTAAAAAATGCTGCATTACTTCATTTCTAGGATAGCAATGAAATCCTTTGGACTTACCTGTATAAAAAGTCCATTTATCATCAAAAGGTCTGTATGAAATTTTGGCAAATTTCCCTTTACTTGGAAAATTTAATTCTAAGTCTTTTTTTGCAAATGCTACTTGCCAGTCTCTTACATCTTCACCTAAATTAAATCGCTGCCTCGCATATTCATTTTCTAAACTTAAGAACTCTTTGATGGTGCTTTCTACTTTTTCTTTAGAATCATGAATAGTAAATGTATCTCTGGCTGTAACAATACCAATGGTGTTCAATGAAAATAACTTGTTTACTGAAAAGCCATTCTCATAAATTTTTCGTTCTTTAAAATTTTTGTTAACAAAGAAGTAACTCGGAGCAACATTCGGCAATTCTTCGTAAGGGACAGTCGAAAGGGAGTTTTGAAATAAGAAATTATATTTAGTTTCACGTTTTCCAAATAAGTCGTAATGAAAAACTTGTCCTAACTCATTAGCTTTTTTCTTGCCGGTTTTGATAAATAGATTTATTGAAACCCCTTGTTGTATATCGAAAACATTTATGTCCTGCGAACCATCGGGCGCACTTTCTTTCTTGTTGGAATTGCCGTGTAAATCAAGCGTGTAAATCTTGTCGTAAGTTTTTAATAAATTCCAGCGCATTCCTCGAAATGTCGGATTATCTAAAAAGCCATGCGGATTAATAAAAGCTAAAATGCCTTCGCCGTTTTTCTCGATAAAATATTGCCCAAAACGAATAAATTTTACATAGTCGTCGCTTATCCATTTTGAATTTCGCTCTCTTAATTTCTCTTTGCCGCCCGGTTCTTTTTTGTAATCTTCCATCAAGTCCATAATCCATTCGCCTTTGTTCGCGCTTTCGCCGCTGTAAGGCGGATTGCCAATGACGCACATAACTGGTGTGTCGCGTTTGATGTAGTTGGCTTCGTTGGCTTCGCGGCTGAGCCAACCCGCGAATAAAGTGCCGGTGTCGGGGTGATGTTCTTCGAGGGAATTGGTCAGGTAGATTCTGAAACGCTGTTCTTTCGCCGGTCGGTAGCCGGTTTCGGTCAAAAGCATATCGAGCTTGAGATGCGCGACCGTGTAGGAAGCCATCAGCAGCTCGAAACCGTTCAGGCGCGGCACGAGATGATTTTCGACGTAATTCGACCAGATGCCTTCCTGTCCTTCAAAATATTTGTAAATCCGCTTGATGACCGCCGCCAGAAACGTTCCCGTCCCGGTCGCCGGGTCGAGAATCTGCACGCGGTGAACTTCCTTTTGAATTTGCTTATAGCCGCTCGCGGAACGCTTGTCCGCCGTTTGCGTGTCGAGCGTGACAGTCGTTTTGGAAGTGTCCGCCAGACCGAGCGGCAAATTAAACTCGGTTTTCAGAATGTCGTCGACGGCGCGGACGATAAAATCCACGACCGGCTCGGGCGTATAGTAAACGCCGCGCGTTTTACGCAATTTCGGGTCGTATTCGGCGAGAAACGTTTCGTAAAAATGAATAATCGGGTCGCGCGTTTCGGTCGCCCTGCCGAAATTTTGCAGCAGCGCCGCAACGTCGGTCGCGCGAAAAATTTCGGCGAGCGCGTCGACAATCCATTTAATGCGCGTGTCCAAATCGTAACCGGCGATATGCTGAAACAGCTTGCGCAGAAACGGGTTCGATTTCGGTATCAGCTCCGCCGCTTCCTGTCGCGAAAAAGTATCTAAATCCGGGTCGTGAAGCCGCGCGGCGAACATTCCGTAAGCAATAGTCTGCGCGTAGATGTCGGCAAATTCCTTCGGCTTGATGTCGTGAATCAAAACGTCGAGAAATGCCTGCATTTGCTCTTTGAGCGTGCTGTCGGCGCTGGTTTCCGCATCGCTCTCAAGCGCCTGTTCGATAATCTGCGCCAGCATTTTCGCTTTGCCCGCCATCATCTCCGCGAGCTTTTTCGGGCTGGTTATCGTCTGCCCGCGATGAGTCGAGAAATCTTTGATGAGAGTGGTGAAGCGCGCGTAATTTTCGGGCAGAAAATTAATAGCGCCGTTGCTTATCTCGGCAATTCTGACCGAAGCGGCAAACTCGCCATCAACGTAGCGGTGAAAATCGAGATAATCGGTAATAATAAGATTATTCAGCGATTTGCGATAACGCTCAAACTGCTCATTAAAATCTTTACTCGATAAATCCTTCCCGATGTCTTTCGCCTCAATATAACCGACTGGAACATCTCTTCGCGTAATAATAAAATCAGGCGCGCCGCACTTGATTCGCGCCGGTTCGTTGGTTGCCAGAGCGCCCGTCGCCAGACTTTCCAGTAAAGTCTGCAAATCGCCGCGATAACTATGCTCGCGTGAAATGCCGGTTTTAAATCTTTTGTTAATATTTTCTAAGTATTCCTGAATCGTCATATATGATGAGATTTATTAGAGCTTCAAAAACGGATTCGTCAGATACATCAGAATAATCAGCAAAATAAAATACGGGACGAGAACCGCCGCGCCCGGGTAATCTTTGGCGACGCGCTGACCGAAGAAAAGGGCGACGATTGACGCCGCGCCGAGAGCCGAGGCGTAGAATATCAGGGCGGTCGAGCCGGTCGCGAGAAAATAGACGATTCCGGCGGCGCTTAGGAATCCGGTCGCCAGTTCCATCACGGTAATCGTGGCGAGCAGCAGCGGAACCATTCCGCCCAGAAAGGTTTTGGAAAAATGTCCGGTCAGCCATTCGACGTTGCCGCGCCAGTCGAAGACCTTGTCGAGTCCCGATTGGATGAAAAGAATGGCAACGAGCATTGCGCTGAAAAGCGCTGGAAGATTTCTGCCGAGTTCTTCAAATGTCATAATTTCCGTTTATCGCGCAGCAGAAGCAGCAGCTGGAGCAGCGCCTCTGTCTTTATCCTGTCGCAACCGGCTGGCATAAATAAATCCCTTGAAAATCTATTTTAATCGAGCTTCGACGATTTTATTTTCCACGTCGAGCTTAATCCAGCCAGCGCCGGACAAATCCGGGATACAGTCGTCGAGGCTTTCTCCTTTCGCATATCTTTCGAGAGAGCGTTTTCCGAATTTTAATATCAAATCAAACCAGAATTGCTCGTCTTCATACTGTCCTTTCGGCATAGCCGCGCGCAGTCTGATTTCGCCCGAATCCCTAACTTTCCCGGGCGCGAGATCGTCTTCACCGTCGGAATCGAGCGGATAAACGCCGTCGCACCAATATTTTTCGCCGGCGTTTTCCAATGCGATTGCGATTGAGTATTCAAGCGAAATCAGAAAACTCTCAGGCAGCATTTTGTTTGGCTTTCGCCGAATTCATCAGTTCTTCGATGGCTTCGGCTTCTTTCGGCACTTTCGCCGTCAGGTTGACGTTGCCTTCTTCGGTGACCAGAACGTCGTCCTCGATGCGGATGCCGATGCCGCGATATTTGGCGGGCGCGTCTTTGTCGTCGGGCGGAATGTAAAGTCCCGGCTCGACCGTCAGAACCATTCCCGGCTCGAACGGGCGCGAGTTTTTCGCCTGCTGCTCGGTGAAATAGCGCCCGGCATCGTGCACGTCCAAGCCGAGATAATGCCCGACGCCGTGCATATAATATTTCATAAACTTCTTTTTCTTAATCAGGTCATCGGTTTTGCCTTTCAGCAGACCGAGCTTTTTCATTCCTTCGGTCAGCAGCTCGATTGAAAGCTCCTGCCGCTGCTTGATGGTCGTCCCTTTTTTCGTCGCTTCGACGCATTGGAGCTGGACGTCGAGAACGATGTCGTAAACCTCGCGCTGCGCTTGGGTGAAGCGCCCGTTGACGGGAAACGTGCGGGTGATGTCGGACGCGTAGTACTGATACTCGCAACCGGCGTCCACCAGCAGCAGGTCGCCGTCGCGCAGCGGCTGATCGTTCTCGCGGTAGTGCAGG
>JALZHR010000332.1 GCA_030860665.1 Acidobacteriota bacterium | reverse complement strand
GGTTTATCCACGCGCGCGAGCCGAGGCTCGGTCCCGCATTCAAACTGGCTGAATAAGGGTCTGAGCATCCCGAGCCGAGCCGGGTGCCGCCGACGCCGTTGCAGCCCAGCGCGCAGAGATTCTGCGTCAGCGCCGTAAACGCGTGCTTGACCTGCGATTGCCCGATTTGCTCGAAGCGCTCGTCGTTGGTCGAGCCGCCTCTCATTCGATAAAGGTTCTGCGGGATTACCGGGTGGTCGTTGTTCGGGTTGGCAAACCAGTTCAAATCGACCGTGCCGAAATTGCAGGAGTCGGTTCCGACGGCGAGCCCGACCTGCGTTCCGCTGCTCGCGCCGAATTGCGCAAGTCCCGCCAAATCGCCGACGACGACGTCCGGACCCGGAACGTTTCCGGTTTCGGGATTATTCATCGCGGGCAGAACGTCCGATTTGACTTCGCCGTCGACGATCTCGGTGACCTCGACCGAACGCATCTTTGCGCTGATGGAGATTTCTCCGACGACGGCTCCCGTATCGGACTTGCGTCCGAGCGCGGCGGCGAATTCTTCTGAAATCAGCAGTCTTCCCGACTGGATGCTGAGCAAATCCTCTCTGGAATTGAAGTCGAGCAGGTGTCCTTCGACGTTGAAGAAGACGAATCCCGTTTTTCCGTCGCGGACGACGATTTCGTAGGGCGCGCCCGGCGCCATATTCTCGACAACGAGTTGTCGATACGAGGCATCCAATTTTGCCGGAAGAGTCGCAGAATTTTGAGGAATCAGCGCCATCGAGCTCGGCAGCGGACCGCGCATCTCATCGTTAAAAACGACGACCGTAAAGAAAGAATCGCGCTCGGCTTCAAAACGCAATTGGCTTAATCTGGTCGATTCTTTTGCGCCGGAGCCGCCGTTGAGCCGGTTTAAATTAAGCTCCATCGTAACGCTGCCGTTCGCCACGATCATTTTCTCAAATATCCCGGTGTTGCCTTCCCGGCTGGTCAGCCGGGCTGATGATTGATTCGAGCTGTTACTGCCAAATAAAAGAAGAAAAAGCGCGAACGACGAAAGCAAAGCGATAAAAATTGTTTTTGACATAATTTCAGATTCCAGCCACTTGGGGGGTTACAAAGTGGTAAACTCTAATTTGTATTCGTGTATGTAGGCTTAGGCTTCGGAAATACTCTTTTGAGTGTCTTATCTTATACACTCTTTTGAGTGCTTTAATCAAGTCCGGTATAGTAGTTCTTCTGCCAATCCCTCTCGTGCAGAGCTTCAAATTGATTTATGAAAGATGGTTGTACAAGCCGGGAAGCGAAGAAACCGCGTTCCATCGAGCTTCCCGTTCTGAAAAATTCCGCGCCCGCCGAGCCGCAGCGGCAGAAGGAAGGCATCCGCGATTCGCGCGTGAGCCGCTGGCGGGCGGCGGCTCTGATTGCGCTTAATCTGCTGATGATTGCGCACATCATTCAGTGGCGTCTGACGGGGCAGACGATTTCGCCTATCGAGCCTTCGGAGACGATGCACACGCTCCAGCGCGGCGCGGTCAATGCGGGCTTTATCTTCTTTAGTTTAGCGATTTTAGCGACGCTCATTTTCGGGCGTTTCGTCTGCGGCTGGGGCTGCCACGTGCTTGCCCTTCAGGATTTCTGCGCCTGGCTGCTGAAAAAATTCGGGCTGACGCCGCGCCCGTTTCGCTCGCGGCTGCTGATTTTCGTGCCGCTTCTCGTGGCGCTGTATATGTTCGTTTACCCGACCGCTTACCGCTTCTTCGCCGCGCCGAAGAACGAGCCGGTGATTCCGCATTTTACCAATCATCTGATAACCAGCAATTTCTGGGAAACTTTTCCGCCCGTTTACGTCGCCGTTCCCTTTCTCTTCGTCTGCGGGTTTATGACCGTCTATTTTCTGGGGCAGAAGGGTTTCTGTACTTACGCGTGTCCCTACGGCGGCTTTTTCAGAATCGCCGACAAGCTCGCGCCCGGAAAAATCCGCGTCAATCAGGACGCCTGTCACAGCTGCGGGCATTGTACGGCTGTCTGCACGTCGAACGTCGTGGTTCACGCCGAGCTGAAACAATACGGGATGGTCGTCAACCAGGACTGTATGAAGTGTATGGACTGCGTCAGCGTCTGCCCGAACGACGCTCTGTATTTCGGTTTCGGAAAACCGGCGCTGACCAAATCCGTCAAGAAAAATTATTCTCTGAGCTGGACTGAGGAAATCGCCGCGGCGGGCGTCTTTGCGGCGAGCTTTCTGG
>JALZHR010000321.1 GCA_030860665.1 Acidobacteriota bacterium | reverse complement strand
AATCCGACCGAGGTGCAATGGATTCACGCCGTGCACATTCGCGGCAACCGGATGTTCACTTCCGGCTGGGGAAACAGCACCAATCGCGGCAGAACCGAAATCTACGACATATCGAACATCGGCACGCAGGCGCCCGCGCTTTTGGGCTACATCGAAGACCCGACTTCCGTCACCGCCGGAAACAGTATGCACAGCAGCTGGACGAGCGAGGACGGAAATTTCCTGTATAGCTGCCGCGAGACTGCAAACGGAAACGGCGACGTGCGCGTTTACAACATCTCCAACCCGGCGCAGCCGCTGCTCGTCCGGCGAATCGGGATGAATGATTTGGCTCTGAACGCCGTCACGCCGCACAACCCGGTCGTGATGGGCAATAAATTGTATGTCGCGTGGTATCAGGCGGGCATACAGGTTTTCGACATCGGCGCGAATCCGGCAGACCCGAAACGCATCGGTCAATACGACACTTATCAACCGGCTTTCGCGCCTTCGGAAGAAGAACAGGAATTTCTTCAAAACGCCGACCCGTGGGATTTGGTCTGCGCCAGCGAAAGCGTGCAGAACGCTCTGCCGACTACATATGACGGCAACTGGGCGGTTTACCCGTTTCTCGGCGAAGACAAGGTTCTGGCGGGCGATTTGACCTACGGTTTGATAATTCTCGACGTCAGAGGCGTCAGCGCGCCGGTGAAAAATCAGGTTTCCGATTTTGACGGCGACGGCAAAACCGACATCTCGGCTTACACGCCTTCGACGGGCGTCTGGTCAGTTGAAAGAAGCTCGGCAATCGGCACGACGAGCGTGACGCAGTTCGGCGCGAGCGGCGATAAAATCGAAGCCGGAGACTTTGACGGCGACGGAAAATCCGACATCGCCGTGTGGCGTCCGACCGACGGCGTCTGGTATGTTCTCGGCACCGCGCGCGGATTTTTCGCCGCGCAGTTCGGCACGAACGGCGACGTCCCGGTCGCGGGCGATTACGACGCGGACGGTAAAACCGATTTCGCCGTCTGGCGACCGTCGAACGGCACGTGGTATATCCAGCAGAGCACGTTAGGATTTCGCGGCACGCAGTTCGGCGTTTCGACCGATAAGCCGATGATTGGCGATTTTGAAGGCGACGGCAAGACCGATTTGGCTGTCTGGCGACCGTCGAACGGCACGTGGTATATTCTGCAAAGCTCTTCGAGCCTTTTGCTCGGCGCGCAGTTCGGCATCTCGACGGACAAGCCTTTGACGGGTGATTTCGACGGCGACGCGAAAACGGATTTAGTCGTTTATCGCCCGGCGGAAGGAAACTGGTATATTATGAACAGCCGGAACAGCTCGCTGAGCGTTTATCGTTTCGGCGTTTCGAGCGATATGCCGATTCCCGCCGATTACGACGGCGACGGGAAGACCGACATCGCGGTATTTCGCGCATCCGACAACGCCTGGTATCGGCTCGACAGCTCCAGCGGCGCGTTCGTCGCCAGGAGCTTCGGTCAGAACGGCGATATTCCCTCGCCGTCCTCGATTCAACCGTAATTTAATAAACAGGAAAACGGAAAAAAACGGCTCAGAGTCTTGAGCCGTTTTTTTAATGGAAGGCTGAATTTCCCGGCTGCTTTTGACGAGAAGAAGAAAATTGAAGAAACTTGTAAAAATTTTTATTGACAAAGCGAAATGAAATTAAAAATTACGGTTCAAAACGGTTTGGCGGCGGGCAGAACAGCACAGCTTGACGCCGAGCGAGCGGGCGGATTTCTCACCCTCGGGCGCGACGTTAACTGCAACGTCAAATTCGATGCCAACGAGCGAGTCGTCTCGTCAAAGCACGCTTTTATCGAAGCACGTCCGGACGGCTTCTTCCTGACCGATAACAACAGCACGAACGGGACTTACGTCAACGGCGAGCGGGTTCAATATCACAAATTAAGCTCCGGCGACCTCGTCACCTTAGGCAGAGACGGCGTTGCGGTGAAAATCCACATCGAAAGCCCTCCCGCATTTCAAAATCAATTTCAGCCGCAGCAGCAGACGGGTTTTCAGCCGCCCGTTTCAACGCCGACGCTTCAGAATCAAGCCGCTGCAGCCGCCAACAACTGGCGCGATTCGATGACGCGAATCGGCGTGCGCCCGCCGGATGTTCAAACGGCAAAAGGTCAGACCGGAAAAAAAATCGGCATCGCCGCGACGATTTTCATGGTCGTCTTTCTGTCTTTGATTGTGACGGTAATGATTACCAGCAGTCTCGGGATTGCTGCAGCTTTTATCGCCGCGGTGGTCGCTTTCGTTCCGGCTTGCATCTATATTCTGCCGCTCATCTGGCTCGACCGTTACGACCCCGAGCCGCTCTGGCTGTTGGCTTTGTCGTTTGCGTGGGGCGCACTGGTGGCGGTGATTTTTTCGGCGACGATTAACGATTTGATGGGCGAATTTTTCGGGCGAACGGTCGCCACGGTCGTTTCCGCGCCGGTTTTCGAGGAAGGCTCGAAGGGCTTCGGGCTGATTCTGCTTTTGCTTTTCTTTCGTCACGAATTCGACGACATTCTGGACGGCATCGTTTTCGGCGGCACAATCGCGCTCGGATTTGCAACGGTCGAAAACGTGCTTTATTACGGGCGTGGTCTGGTCGAAGGCGGTTTCGGCACGCTGTTCGTTTTGTTTTTCGTGCGCGGGATTCTGTCGCCTTTCGCGCACGTCACCTTTACGGCGATGACGGGAATCGGCTGCGGCATCGCGCGCGAATCGCACAACCC
>JALZHR010000317.1 GCA_030860665.1 Acidobacteriota bacterium | reverse complement strand
GCGGCAGCGTCGTCGGAGCTTTGACCACGCTTTCCCGAAGAACCGGCTGCCGGCTGCGGCGGCTGGATGGTCAGAGGCACGGCGACGACCTTGTAAAGCCCGACGGTCGGAGGCGGGCTGGTCAGGTAATCTTCCGGCTGTGAGCTAAGCGGAGTGACCGCAGCGTTTAATAATTTATTGCCTTTCAGCGTGCCGCTCGCGCGAACCGGCTGATTTGAAAGCTCGCTCCAATTTCTATCGCCGGGAAGCGCGACCCATTTTTCAGTCGGAGCGCCGTTTTCGAGCGCTGAATAAGTGAAATAAAAATCCACTTTTGATTTGGCGACGCCCGAAAATTCAAACCCGCCGTCAAGCGCTGTGCCTCTCCACGAAGGTGTTTTCGATTCCGTCTCGGAGACGACCGCCCGGATTTTTCCCGTCCGGGAGAAAACGGAGGTTTGCGCCGCCGCAAATCCGGCGATAAAACAGGGCAATACTGCGCAAAATACCGCGGCGATTATAATCGCCCGGCTCGTCGCCTCAAGTCTCATCGGCATCGGTTTTTTTCTCGCTGCTGCTGCTGCTGCTGCTGCTGTAAAGGCAAACGCGCGTGCTTTTTTTATATTCATTTCGTTTCAACCTCCGCCTTTCAGGATTTTAACGACCGTCCGCTCCGACAAATTTTTCTCCGTCCGGTAGATTATATATCATCAATGCCCGTAATTTACGAGCGGAAATCATCGCCGCGCATAAATCGTCCGGTTATAACCCCGGCGCAGCCTTTGAAAAGCGCCCGCCAATCAAATTTGCCGGAGCCTTTGTCGAGGCATATAAGAAAGCGAACCGAGGCTGAGACAGCTGGCGCGCAGCGCGGGAAACGGGTAAAGATTCCTTTTCTTTTCCTGATTCGCCGCCGGTTTAAGCGTCAGAAATCGCGGGCAAAGAATTTAATTTCTTCGGCGTCGCCGGGCATTCTAATCATTCTCTCGAAATGCAGACCGATTTTTTCGAGCACTTTAATCGAGCCTTGATTGCCCGGCGAGACTATCGCTGCGATTCGCTTAAGCCCGAGCACGCTCTGCGCGTAATCCATCACGGCGGACGCCGATTCAAAGGCGTAACCTTTCGACCAGAATCTCTCCAGAAAGGCAAAGCCGATGTCCACGTCTTCCAGAGAATCGCGCTTGACCAGCCCGCACAGCCCGGCGGGCGCGCCCGATTCCTTCAGCTCGACCAGATACAACCCGAAGCCGAATCGCTCGTAACTGGCGCTCAGCCGGTCGGCGATATAAGCCCGCGCGCCGTCAATCGTTCGCACGCCGCGGTCGCCGATATTCCGTATCCAGCCCGGTTCGTTGAGGAGTTCGAGGATAAATTCCGCGTCATCTCCGGTTATTTCCCGCAGCAGCAATCTTTCCGTTTCAATAATTTTCATTTCCGGTTACACGTTTCGATACCGCAATCAGCGGGTTTGTTCATATTTAATATATAAGTCTTTAACGATTTTCAAGTGTTCTTAAAAAAAATATTGTCTATCGGCGCGGCTTCTGCTATTATTAATGTTCCCAAAGTCAATAAAAATTTCCCGGGGGTTGATTATGAGCGGTTACGATTTTGATAAATATTTTCCTTTACAGGGAACGTGTTTTCACTGCGGGCGCGATTTGCGGCATCACACGCTGGAAAAAATTACCGAGCGGTTTGCTTTCGGCGAGTCCGTCGAGCAGCTGGCAGCCGCCTACAACGTGCCGCCGCAGGCAATAGAGCTTGCACTTGCGCGCAATTCGACTTATCCGCTCGGCAGAACCATCACGCCGATGGTTCGCGCCAGAGCCGCCTGAGCGGGCAAGCGAGCCGTAAAAATCATTCTACCTTCGACCTTTTTTGAATTTTCAGCGTGAAAACTCAAAAAACGGCGGAGGTTTTTATTTTGTCTCGCGTCCATTACAATTGCTTTTGAAATATGAAATTGAGAATCAAAGGCAATTCAATTCGTCTCAGGCTGTCGCAAAGCGAAGTTTCCGATTTCGCCCGCAACGCCCGCGTCGAGGATTCGATTTCCTTCGGAAACCGGAAATTAATTTACGCTCTGATAAAGCTGGATGAAGCGGAGGAAATTCGCGCCGACTTTGAAAACGCCCGCGTCGAAATCGGCGTTCCCGCCGCCGTCGCCGAACAATGGACGAGAACCTCGCAAATCGGCTTCGACGCGCAGCAGAAACTGCCGGGCGGCGAAACGCTTAAAATTCTGGTCGAAAAAGATTTCGCCTGTTTGGCTGTCAGAGAGGGCGAGGACGAATCGGACGCTTTCCCGCACCCGAACGCCGGACAACTAGCCTGTTAACGCAAAAAAATCATTTCCGCGCTTGTTTTGAACTGTTCGGGCGGCGTGATACGATTTTCTTTTGTCGTAATGAAAGAAAATATCGAAATCACACGCTTTACCAACGGACTGACGATTCTCACCGAAAAAATGCCCGATGTGCGCTCGGCGACGCTCGGGTTTTTCTTTAAAAAAGGCTCGCGTCACGAGCCGGCAAATCTGAACGGAATCTCGCATTTTATCGAGCACACGGTTTTCAAGGGAACGGAAAAACGCACGGCGCTGGAAATCGCCGTCGAAACCGACCGTCTCGGCGGAAATTTCGACGCGTTTACGATGCAGGAGATGACCGGTTTTGCGATGAAAACCGTCGATAAGGATTTGCCGCGCGCCTTTGATTTGCTCGCCGATATGCTGGCGAACCCGCGCTTTGACGAAATCGAGCTGGAGCGCGAGCAGCAGGTCATCATCGAAGAAATGCGGATGGTCGAAGATTCGCCCGAAGAATTTCTGGGCGAGCTTTTCAACCAGGCGATTTTTCCGAATCACGCCCTCGGGCTGCCGATTGAAGGAACGCCGGAAACGGTTCGCACGTTTAACCGCCGGATTACGAAAGATTTTCACCGCCGCGTTTTTCAGCCGCGCAATCTGGTCGTCGCCGTCGCCGGAAACGTCGAGCACGCGCCGGTTGTCGAATTGGCTGAGAAGTTTTTCGGAATGCGGAATGCGGAAAGCGAAACTCGAAGCGAACAACCGGAAGAATTTTCCTATCCGCAACTTTCCGCGCCGATTCTGCTGAAAAAGAAACGCGGGCTGGAGCAGGCGCATTTCGTGCTGGCGACGCCGTGGATTGACGCGGGAAGCGAGCGGCGCTATGCCGCGCACCTGCTCGAAAACATTCTCGGCAGCGGAACTTCGTCGCGCCTCTGGCAGACGATACGCGAGCGGCACGGGCTTGCCTACAGCGTCGGCGCGAGCGGCGTCTCGTTTCTCGATTGCGGATTTTTCAGCGTTTACGCCGGAACCGCGCCCAATCAAATCGGCAAAGCGATTGATTTATCCGTCGCCGAGCTGCGGCGAATCAAGCGCGACGGCGTCTCGGAAGAAGAAATCGAGCTTGCCCGCCAGCAGAGCGTGGCGACGATTCTGCTCGGGCTGGAAGATTCGGCAAACCGCGCGGCGAACCTGGCGCAGCAGGAAATCACGTTCGGCAAACAGATTCCGCTCGATGAAACCCTGCGAAATATCGAAAAGGTGACCGCCGAAGAAATCCGCGCGCTGGCGCAGGAGTTTTTTCAAACCGAAAATATCGCGCTCGCGGTTCTGGGAAATCTGAACGGTTTAAAAATTAACCGGGAACGCCTCGATGTTTCCTGAAGAAGAAGAAGAAAGATTTTCTTTGCGCCTCGCGTTGAGCGGCTAGATTGTTGCGAGAAGATAAGTTACACTCTTCAAAATCTTTTCAAACAAAATATGAGAACCGTTTCAAAACTGCTGGTCATTATCGGAACTTTTTTAGTCTTCGTCGCCGACTCGTATGCCCTGTGGAGTTTTTTCACCGGCTTTGCCGCCATTAAAACCGGCGAGGCGTCGGGCATCGGGGCGTTCGGGGCGGCAATCGATTCGGCTTATCACGGCGTGCTGTTTTCGTTTGTCGGAATATTTTTTCTTTTTATCGGCTGTCTTCTGCTTTTGATTCCGTCGAGACCGAAACCGACGGTTTCATAAATTTTTCGCGTTTCAGATTGTAGAATTCAGCCGCGCGAGGTTTGCGAAATGAGTTGGAAAGTCTGGATTATTACCGGAACTTTGCTGGTGCTGGCTGGCTTTTTCGGCGTTTTATGGGGAATGTCGAGAGCTTTTTACGGGCTTGGCACGGCTGAAAACGCGGGACTGGGCGAGGTCGGCAACGGAATCCGGTTCGTTTTGTTCAGCGGTATTTTCTTCTTCGCCGGAATCGTTCCGCTCGTCGTTGGAGCAGTCAAGCTTTTGGGAAATAAATCAAAAGGCTGATTTTTGCGGCGGCGGCGCAGGCGCATATCGAATCGGGTCTTCGACGCCCGCGCGCGCAAATCCGCGCAGCCTGAGCGCGCACGAATCGCACGCGCCGCAAGCCAAATCCTCATTTCTGTAACACGACCACGAAAGATGCAGCGGCGCATTTAATTCCAAGCCTTTTTTCACGATTTCCGCTTTCGATAAATGAATAATCGGCGTGCGGATTCGGATGCGCGTCTCCGGTTTCGTTCCGGCGTCAATCGCCTTTTCAAACGCCTCGTAAAATTCCGGTCGGCAATCGGGATAACCGCTCGAATCTTCGGCGACCGCGCCGATGTAGATGCGCGTCGCGCCTAAGACTTCCGCCCAGCTCGTCGCAATCGAGAGCATATTCGCGTTGCGAAACGGCACGTAGGAAGTCGGGATTTCCGTCGCTTCCAGATTCGCTTCGGCGACTTCCATAGACCTGTCGGTCAGGCTTGAGCCGCCGATTCGGGCTAGATATTCAATCGAAACCGCCAGCCGCCGCGCCGCGCCGTAAAAATCGGCGATGTCTTCAAACGCCTGCCGCTCGCGCCGCTCGGTTCTCTGCCCGTAAGAAATGTGCAGGAGCGCGATTTCGTCATTTTCCGCCCGGGCAATCGCGGTGGTGACGCACGAATCCATTCCGCCGGAAACCAGGACGATTGCGGATTGCGGACTGCGAACTGCGGAATTGTTTTCGGAAGAAGCCATCTGAATTTCGCCTTTTTACTTTTTAATTTTGTCTTAAACGCCGTGAACGTCAGCGCCCCAGATATATTTGTGCAATTGCAGGTTTAGCCGCACTTTCAAGCCGCTTTTTGAAATGGTTTCAGCGATTTGCGGCAGATTTTCGATGCCGAAAACGGGCGAAATCAGAATGGCTCGGGCGCGGTTTTCCAAATCGTATTTTTCGATAATTTTTCGGGCAAATTCCCAGTCGCTTAAATCGGCGATGACGAATTTCACTTCGTCCTTATCGGCGCGCAGGCGTTCGAGATTCGCCCAGTGGTTGCGTTCCGCTTCGCCCGAAGCGGGGCATTTCACGTCTAAAATTATCTTCGCCCGCTCGTCCACCTTTTCCGTCGAAACGAAGCCGCCGGTTTCGATTAAAACTTCGCAGCCCGCGTCGCAAAGCCGTGTGATAAAAGGAAAAACGTTTTTCTGCGCGAGCGGCTCGCCGCCCGTTATCTCGACCAGATTGCAGCCGAAATCTTTCAATTTAGCGAAAATTTCGTCAAAGCTCAGGCGTTCGCCGCCCGTGAAAGTGTATTCCGAATCGCACCAGACGCAGCGCATCGGGCAGCCCGTCAGCCGCACGAACGCGCACGGGCGACCGGCGTGCGTCGATTCACCCTGAATCGAGAGAAAAATTTCGGTGATGCGCAAATCCATAATTGAAACGCGGAAGGCGGAACGATGAATGATGAACGACGAGACGCCGCGTTTCAGCGTTTCAGTGCGCTTCGCGTTTATCGTTTTTTCGTCCGTTTTGCATTCTACTTTAAAACTAAAACAATCCGAACCAGCGGTAAAGGTTTAAAATCTCGCCGATGCCGAAAGACGCGAGATTGGCGAAGACGATGGCGGCGAAAGAGCGAATCCAGTCTTTCGCCTCCAACAGATTTCCGCCGCGAAAGGCGAGCCAGAACAGGAAACATTCGGCTAAAGGCGCGAAAGTTTCCGCAACGACGAGATAAACGATTCGAGAGTGCGCCGAATCGTCCAACAGCAGTGCGGGCAAAACCAGTATGACAACCGGATACGTGCAAGCCGTCAGCCAGACGCCGCACGCGAGCCTCTGTTTAAGGCTCAATTTCGGCGAAAGCCCGACCAGCAGAACCGGCGTTTCAATCAAAATCGTCGTCAGGTAGCCGAGCGGCAGAAAATACCACAAACGGCTCATTTCGCCGCTCT
>JALZHR010000305.1 GCA_030860665.1 Acidobacteriota bacterium | reverse complement strand
ATTGAAACGTTCGACTTGATTTTTGCGTAGAAGCAAGTGAATTATTAACCGTTGATGATGAATTGAACCGAACGCGCAGGGCAGGCAGTCAGAAACCGAAAAAGTGAAGTTTAAAATTTTACTCGTTGCCGTGCCGCGTTTCGGTCTGGCTGCCGCTTTGTGTCTCTCAGGTTAATTTTTCCGCCGGTTAATTTGAATCTTTTTTGGCGAAGGAGAGAATTATGCAAGAACAAAATCAAGTCGAGTGGCAAGCGCCGCCACCGCCGACGCCGACTGCGGTCAAAGCCGCCGAGCCGCCGCAGATGTCCGAAGCCGCGACTTTAGGCGGTATTTTCTTTGAGCCGGGCAGAACTTTCGAGGATTTACGACGCAAGCCGCGATTTATTCTGGCGACGATTATCATTTGCGTTCTGACCAGCGTCTTTATGTTCGCCTTTTGGCAGAAAATGGGCGAAGAGCGTTATCGACGGTTTATCGTCGAGCAGATTGAGAAAAACCCGCAAGCCGGCTCGCTCTCGTCTGAGCAGAAACAGCAGAGCATCAATCTTCAGCTACTCATTACCAGAGTCGTCATTTACGCTCTGCCGGTTTTTGTCATCGTCGGTATAGCCCTCGGCGGCTTGATTTACTGGCTGGCGGGCAAGGCGATGGGCGGCTCGCTCAATTACCTGCACGGCGTTTCGGTCTGGGTTTACGCCAGCTTGCCGATAGCGGTGGTTTTCACGCTGGCAAATTTTATCGTCCTGTTTCTGAAGCCGGCGGACGAGATTGACATTGCCGCCAGCCAGCGCGGGTTGATAAGCGCGAATCCGGGCTTTTTAGTCGACGGCAAGGAAATGCCCGTGCTGGCGACTTTGCTCAGCACCTTTGATTTATTCCAAATCTGGGGCTGGGTTTTAGCCGCCATCGGCTTGCATAAAGTAGCGAAAATATCTTCGGGCGCAGCCTGGGCAATCATTCTGATACTGGCTTTGCTCGGCTTGGCTTGGCGAGTCGTGCAGGCGCTTCTGACCGGAACTCAGATGTAGGATTAACCGATAACTGATAACTGATAACTGATAACGACAGCTTATTTTAGTTGCCGGTCATCGGTTATCAGTTATTTTTATTTGTAGGTATGAATTTTGAGTTTTAAGGTAATGAAAATTATTAATTCAAAATTCAAAATTCAAAATTCATAATTCGTTCCGCATTCCGCATTTCAGAGCCGTTATCGTTCAGCCGTAAAGTTCAGCTCGTTTAATTCCTCGTTGATATTAACGACGCGCGGCGCGAAGGAATAACGCTTGTGCCGGATTTCAAAGACGTAGCCCGCGCCCGCCGCAATCGACTCGAAGCGGAAATATCCGAAAGAATTGGTTATCGCCGACTGCGTTTCGCCGGATTGATTGGTGACGATGACGCGCGCGTTTGCCACGCCCGCGCCGCCTGCTGATAAAACGCGCCCGCTGACCGAAACGCCCGCTGCAGACGGTGCGAGCATCGTGATTTGATAATTTCCGTTTTGCGGCGCGGCTTCGGGCGCAAAAGAAGCGCCGGATTTGGTCGCCAGAATCGTGTAGCTGCCCGTCAGAGGCAATATTAAATTGCCGGACGCCGGAATGCGCGCGTTCGTTCCGCCGCCGCCGTTGTCGTCAAAGGCGACGATTCGCCCGTTCGGGTCGAGCAGATACAGAAACGCGTCGAAGTCCGAAGAGGTCATCAAAATCGCCACCGGGCTGCCAGCCGTGCCGCTGAATGCGTAAAGGTCGCGGTTGACTCCGGCTTCCGCCGCGCAGTCGCCCGCATCCAGTGCGGCGTTGATGAATTGATTAATCGCAATCGGCGTCCGTGCGCAGTCCGTTCCGGCAAGCTGCCGCGACGCCGAATCGACGCGGATGCGCGGCGTCCGGCGGTTTCCGGTCGCGGCGCGATGGTCGACAATGATTCTGCCGGTGCTGCTCAGAGCGGTCAGGATTTGCGAAACCGTCGCCCCCGAATTCTGCTGTTTGAGAATCGCCCACGCGCCCGCCACGTGCGGCGCAGCCATCGAAGTTCCGCCCTGGCTTCGAAGCTGGTTGCCCGGAGCGGCGGAAGTAATCACCAGACCGGGCGCGTATAAATTTAAAATCTCCGCGCTGTTGGAAAAATTGGAAACGGCGTTTAAGGTCGTCGTGTTGCTGCCGTCGTTGGTCGAGCCGACGCTGACGGCGGTCGAGATGCAAGCCGGGTAATTTATCGCGGTCGTGAAACCGTTGTTGCCCGAAGCGATGACGCTGGCAATATTCGCCGAGCGCAGAGTGTCGATGGCGGCTTTTATCGCCGGATTCTCGCCGTCGCAGTAATTGCTGAAGCTGCCCTCGCCGAAGCTCATATTCACCGACGCGATATTGAACGTCTCGCGCAACGCGTAAACCCGCTCCAAGCCCTTGATTATATCCGAATCGTAAGCGCTGATGCAGGGCGCTGCGCCGCCGCAGTTTTGCGGGTTATTGAATCTCGAAAAAACCTGGATGGCGATAATCGAAGCGTCTTTAGCCACGCCGTAATGCCCGAGCGTCGGCTCGCGCCCGGCGGCGATTCCGGCGACGTGCGTGCCGTGCCAGCAGACGCCGATTTGCGACGTGTCGCAGTGCAAGCCCGAATCCGGCGCGGTCGATTCCGAAACGCCGCCGGGGCACAGGCTCTGCGAGCTGTCAACGTCGGGATTATTTCCGGTCGTCGTCGAGTAGCACGCCTCGGAGACGACTTTGCCGCCCGCGAAATAGTTGTGATTTTTGTCGACGCCCGTATCGAGAACGGCGATTGCCTGACCGCTGCCCGAATAACCGTTCGCCATCCCGCCAGCCGCGCCGACGACCGGAACGCTTTCCGTTATCGAAGGCTGAACCAGGCGATCAGGCTGAATCGAAACGACCTGCGGCGAGGCTTTTATTTTTTCCAG
>JALZHR010000297.1 GCA_030860665.1 Acidobacteriota bacterium | reverse complement strand
GAATCGTTCATAACGGTTTCGTTTTTGTTTCCGGTCAATTGCCGATGAATCCGGTGACGCGCGAGGTCGAAAACGGCTCAATCGAAGCGCAGACCGAGCTTGCCCTCAGAAACGTCGAAGCGGTTCTGCTCGCGGCGGGCAGCGACTTGAATCACGTCGTGCAGATGACCGTTTACATCTCCGACATCGAGCTTTGGGGCAGGGTCAACGAAGTTTACGCGCGAATCCTGGGCGAGCACAGACCGGCGCGGGCAATCGTGCCGGTCAAGGATTTGCACTTCGGCACGAAGATTGAGATTCAGGCGATTGCGGCGGTGAAAGAGTAAGCGAAATGCAGTATTACGGAATAGACTGGCTGGCGATGGCGTGCGGTTTGACGGGCGTTTACCTGCTCGGAAATAAAAATAAATACGGCTTCATCTCGTTTATGGCGGCGAGCCTGAGCTGGCTTCTGTTCGGGATTTTGACGGGCAGCATCGCGATGTCCGCCGGCAGTTTTATTTTCTTTTGCCTGCACTTTCGCGGCTGGCTTAACTGGAATCGCGAAAGCCGCAGAAGCGGCGGCGGCGAGATACGGGATATTTGATGAGAGTTTTTCGCAGCAGGGAATTTACCGGGAAACGGGCGTGGGACGCGCTCGCGGTCGCCAATATGAACGGCGTCACGACGCGGATTCACTGGACTGACGCGCCCTATAAATGGCACGTGAACGACGGCGAGGAAGTTTTCGCCGTGCTGGACGGCAGCGTAGAAATGCGTTACCGCGAAAACGGCGCGGAAAAGTCGGTGGAATTGAAAGCGGGCGATGTTTTTTTCGCCGAAACCGGCTGCGAGCACGTCGCGCATCCAATCGGCGAAGCGCGGATTCTGGTGATTGAAAAGGAAGGCAGCGTTTAATAACGAGTGAAATTATGAATCTTTCGATTTTTCAGGTTGACGCATTTACGAAAAAGCCTTTGGGCGGAAATCCGGCGGCAGTTTGTCCTTTGGAAGAATGGCTTTCGGACGAAACGATGCTGAAAATCGCGGCGGAAAACAATCTTTCCGAGACGGCTTTTTTCGTCAAAAAACAGGATTTTTACGAGATTCGGTGGTTTACGCCGAGCGTCGAGATTAATCTCTGCGGTCACGCGACGCTCGCCACGTCATTCGTGATTTTCAACTGTCTGAATCTGGAAGACAGAATCGTCAGATTTTATTCGTCGCGGAGCGGCAATCTGAGCGTCGAAAAACAGGATGAGCGTTTGATTCTGGATTTTCCCAATTACGGTCTAAACGAAATCCCGATGATGCCGGAATTAGCCGAAGCCTTCGGCAAAACGCCGCAGAAAATATGGGAGACGCAAGGAAATATGTTGATGCTTTTGTTTGAAACGGAAGAAGATATTAAATTCCTGCAGCCGGATATGTCGGCTTTGAGCCGGATTGATTTCGACGAATTTATCGTCACGGCGAAAGGCGTCGATTCGGATTTCGTTTCCAGACTTTTCGCGCCGCGAATCGGCATTCCCGAAGACCCCGTAACGGGCGCGACGCATTGCTCGCTGATTCCGTATTGGGCTGAAAGATTAGGAAAAGAAAAGCTTTACGCGCGCCAGCTGTCGAAACGCGGCGGCGAATTGTTTTGTGAATTAAACGGCGCGCGCGTCCGTATAGGCGGCGACGCGGCGCTTTATCTGAAAGGCGAAATTTATATCTGACATGAAAATTGCAATCGTTATTTTCGATAAATTTACCGACATCGATTTGTTTCTGATGTGGGATTTGCTCAATCGAGTTCGCGTCGCGGACTGGTCGGTGAAAATTTTGGGCGAAAACGATTCGCACGTTTCGGCGACAGGAATTTCGGCGGCGACGCACGGGAGAATCGAGGAAGCAAACGACGCGGACGCAGTTTTATTCGTCAGCGGTCAGGGCACGCGCGCGAAAATGATTGATAAAGAATGGCTTTCACGCTTTCGTCTGAATCCCGAAAAGCAGTTTGTCGGCTCGATTTGTTCGGGAAGTTTGATTTTAGCGGCGCTCGGCTTGCTCGCGGGCAAAACGGCGACGACTTATCCGACCTCGAAACCGGCGCTGGAAAATTTCGGCGTCGAGGTCGTCGAAAAACCGTTTGTCGCGAGCGGAAACGTCGCCACGGCGGGCGGCTGCCTTGCGCAGCAATATTTAATCGGCTGGATAGTTGAAAATTTAGCGGGTAAAAACTGGCGCGAGCTGATTTTAAAGTCGATTCAGCCGGTCGGCGAAGGCTTGTTTTTCGCGGACGCGGAAAATCTGACGCGGCTTTACGCGCCGCAAGCGCAGGCGGCGGAAGTTTAATTAAGTTTATGAAAGACGGAATTTGCCCTAAATGCGGCGAGCGCGAAGTTTACACGCGGCGAGACGGAAATTACGGATTAAACATCCCGATTTCGATGTTTTCCAAAGCTTTTCTTGAGCTTTACGTCTGCGCGCGCTGCGGCTATCTCGAATTCTACGTGCAGAGCGAGGAAAAACTGAAGCAAATTCCCGAAACGTTTAAAAAAGTAGAGTAATAAAATATGTTATTGGAAATCAGAAATTTACACGCAGGAATCGAAGGCAGAGAGATTTTAAAAGGCTTGAATCTGCAAATCAACAAGGGCGAGGTTCACGCGATTATGGGACCGAACGGCTCGGGCAAATCGACGCTGGCGAAAGTTCTCGCCGGGCATCCGGGCTACGAGGTTTTGCAGGGCGAAATCATCTACGAGGGCAAAAATCTGCTCGAATTGGAACCGGACGAGCGCGCCCGCGAAGGCGTTTTTCTCGCCTTTCAATATCCGGTCGAAGTTCCGGGCGTCTCCAACTCGCAGTTTCTCCGCCTCGCCTATAACGAGAAGATGAAGCATCTCGGGCTTGAAGAACTCGACCCGCTCGAATTCAACGATTATCTGAAAGAAAAGGCGAAAGTCGTCGAAATGAGTTCGGATTTCTTTAAACGCTCAGTCAACGAAGGCTTTTCCGGCGGCGAGAAAAAACGCAACGAGATTTTGCAGATGGCTGTTTTAGAGCCGAAACTCGCCGTGCTGGACGAAACCGATTCCGGTCTTGACATCGACGCCCTCAGAATCGTCGCGGGCGGCGTCAATAAATTGAGAGACGCGGAAAAAGCGATAATTCTGGTGACGCATTATCAACGCCTTTTGAATTACATCACGCCGGATTTCGTACACGTTCTGGCGAATGGAAAAATCGTCAAACAAGGCGGCAAGGAACTGGCGCTGGAACTCGAAGAAAAAGGCTACGACTGGGTGAAAGCCGCGTCGGGAAGTTAACCGGATGGACGACATTCTGCGAATAATTCTGCCCCTGTATCTGGTCGCCTATTTCGGCGTCGCGTTCGTCTGGCGTTCGGTCGCAGTGTGGAAACAGACGGGCGTAAATCCTTATGTTCTGGGCGGAAGCGACAGCGCGCACGATTTTATCGGCGTCGTTTTCCGGATTACTTTCGCCCTGATTGCGGCGGTGATAATCGTGTTCGCGTTTTTTTCGCCGCTTTATCAATACGCCGCGCCTCTAGTCTGGATTGAGCACGCGCCGGTGAAATCAGTCGGGCTTGCTTTGCTCGTCCTGTCGCTCGTCTGGACGGCAATCGCGCAGATTCAGATGGGCAAATCGTGGCGCATCGGGATTGACCGGGAAAACCGCACCGGGCTGGTTCAAAGCGGGCTTTTCAAAATTTCGCGCAACCCGATTTTTCTCGGAATGCGCGTCGCGCTGCTCGGATT
>JALZHR010000239.1 GCA_030860665.1 Acidobacteriota bacterium | reverse complement strand
GCGACAGGACGACAACGACGGCAATTAACAAAAGCACTCTGTAAATCGGCTTTTCAGTCGCCTTACGGCTTTGCTTGCGATGCCGCCGGAGAATTTTTTCGCGTTCCTTCTGCTTCCGCGCCCAGATTTTAGCGTTATCGCTGCTCATACGCTTCATCCCGAATAAATAAAAATAACCGTCCTATCTGCGCCGCGTTTAAAAATCAGGAATAGTCAGGCGGAAAACGGGCGCGAATTCTAAATTCTAAATTATTAATTCTAAATTGATTCGGATAATGTTTTCCGAATCAATCGGAATATTTCCGCAATAATCAACCCCGACATTTCCGGGATAATTTAGAATTAAACGCTTCCTTTCCCGATTCTTTCCCGAATCGTTATTATTTTAATAACACAACCAATAATATGCGCTTTTCACATATTCGCCCGCCACCAGATTCCAGCCCGCGGCTGAAAGCCACCAGCGGGACGGCGGCGGCGTCTGAATTCCGGCGCGCGCCGATTCGATGCCGATTTCCGCAGCGTTATTTTCAGCCGAAACTCTGGTAAAAGTCCAGAGCGCGCGGCGCGTGTGATAAGCGGACGTGACGAGCAAAACGGATTTCAGATTTTCCGTTTTCGCCTTTTCGGCAAAGACGCGCGCCTCGTCAATCGTTCCCGCCACGGTCGGCTGTAAAATCTCGATGGCGGTCGGCGGCACGCCGTGCTCGATTAAATTTTTTCGCGCCAGCTCGACGAATTTCGGGTTTCGCTGCTCGGCGCGCGACCAGCCCGCCTGCTCGCCGTCGTCGGTCAATAAAATTCTCCCGGAAATTCCCTGCCGGTAAAGCTCCGCGCCTTTCTGCGTCCGCTCTCCGAAAGTCGCCGAGCCGCCGAGAATCAAAATCGCGTCGGCGCGCTCCAGAGGTTTTTCGACAATCAGGCTTTCAGCCAGAAACGGCGCGAGCGGAAACCACCCGACGAACATCGCGAGAAAAACAATCGCAATTTTAAGCCTCCGGCTCAACGCCGCGTCTCCGCGTCCTCGCCTCGCCGCGCCGCAATGATTTCCCGCAATTCGTCGATTTTCGCTTCCCAGCTTTCGTGTTTAATCGAATCGCTGACCTGCGTTCGCGGCGGCGGATTTTTAAGAGATTCTTCAATCTGCCGGATAAATTCGTCGTGCGTTTGCGCGACGCGGCAATGTTCCAGAATCCGCACCTCGGGAATGTCGCTCGACACGACTTCCAAGCCCGCCGCCAGATATTCGCGCACTTTCAGAGGATTTGCCGCGAGCGTTAAATCGTTGACGATAAAAGGATTCAGCGCAACGTCGAAGCCCTTGCAGTAAGCGGGCAAATCGGCGTAAGGCTGGCGACCGAGAAAATGAACGTTGGAAATTCCGTCCAGAATCTTTATTTTCCGCTCGGCGTCGACGGCGATTTTTCCGATTAAAACGATTGAGCCGTTTTTAAAATGCGCGGCGATTTTTTTTATCAGCTCGAAATCGACCCAATCGGCTAAAAGCCCGTGAAATCCGATGACGGGTTTCGGCAGATTTTTGATTTGTTCCGGAATCTGCGTTTCTTCATCCAGCGCCTTGCGAAAATGCCGCCAGTCCGTGCCGTGCCGAATCAGGAACGTGTTCGGGTTGTATTTCCGCTTCGATTCGAGCAGCTTTTCCGCCGAGACGACGACCAGCTCCGATTTGCGGAAAAGCTCTTCCTCGATTTCTCTTAAGCCAGCCGCCGCGCCCGTAAAAGCCGTGTATTCGTCAACGCAGTAATAAATCAGGCTTTCCTCGCCGAGCCGCCCGGCAAGCAAGCCCGCAGCCGGGTTGAAAACCACATTGACCGGCTTTTGAAATTTCAGCTTTCGCATCGCGCTTTTCACCTGCGAGAGCAGAAAGCTCTGGTTGAATCTTCTGACCGCAGCGCTGCCGTAAGTCGGAATCGCCAGCGGATTCAGCACGAAAATATTTTTTTCGACTTCGCGCACCGGCTCGGTAAAAGCCTTTAATTTCCTGAAAATCCGCGAAACGTCTTTTGAAGATGCGGTCGGCATCCGGTTGGCGATGGCGTTTATCCAGAGAATGCGATTGTCGCGCGACAAAACGCGCATCAGGTGAGTTTTGGAAAGCGGGTCGCCCGTCCAGTCGTGGCTGAAACACAAAATATCGCGCCCGCGCAAAACGCCCGCTCCCGCTGTCACAGCCTCGCTTTTCGTTTTTTCTATTTCCGCTATCAACATAATTTATAAACGATGAGTTAGAAACGCGGAACGATGAATTAAAGACGAATTCCGCGTTTCGCGTTCATAATTCATCGTTTCTCTCCGTCGCCGAATTCTCAAATCGTAACCGCTTCCTCGAATTTAACTTCGCGTTTTTCCGGCGTTTCGCCGTCGATAAACCGTCTTTGCCACATCTCGAAATTGACCAGAAACCACAATCTTTCGTCGTGATTTTCGCCCGCGTTGTGGCGCGAGACGATTTCGCGGACAAAATCGGCGCTGAAAATTCCGCGCGATAACACTCGCTCGTGAACGACGTATTCGTCTACGATGTGACGAAATTCATTTCTGAACCAGTTTCCGACCGGAACGGGAAAGCCCATTTTCGGGCGATTTAAAATTTCGGCGGGCAAAACTGAGCGCATCGCTTCGCGCAGAATCCATTTCGTCTCGCCGCGCCCGCGAATTTTCATTCGCCGCGGCAGTTTCGCCGTGTATTCGACCAATTTGTGGTCGAGAAACGGCACGCGCGATTCTATGGAAGCCGCCATCGACATCTGGTCCTGCTTCATCAAAAGCTCGTGCAGATAGGTTTTCGTGTCGGCGTAGAGCAGCTTGTCGAGCGCGCCCGCCGCGTCCGTCTGCGCCAGATAATTCTGCAAAACCGCGTATGGATTTTTTTCGCCGATTCGCTCTTTCGTCTCGCCGGTTAAGATCTTTTCCTGCATCGCTTTCGGGAAAATGGCGAAATTATCGAAATACAGATTTTCGAGGTCGGCGCGGCGCGCCAGAAACGTGCGTTTTAATTTTCCGCTCGACGGCAGATTTTCGAGATTGTTTTTTATCAGCTCGCGCAGGAAATGCGGCGTCAGCGATTCGTATTTCGCGCCGTATTTCAAAAGCGCGAGAGTTTTCCGGTAGCGCCCGTAGCCGCCTAAAATTTCGTCGCTGCCTTCGCCCGTGAGCACGACTTTGACGTGTTTTTGCGCCAGCCGCGAGACGAAATAAAGCGGAACTGATGCGATAAAGCCGAGCGGCTCGTCCTCGTGCCAGATTAATTTCGGCAGGGCTTCAAAAAACTCGGCGGGCGTGACGGTGATTTCGTGATGGTCGGTTTTAAAAGCGCGGGCGACCAGGCGCGCGTATTCCAACTCGTTGGCTTCGCGCTCGCTGAAGCCGACGGAAAAAGTTTTTATCGGCTCGCCGACCATCTGCGCCATCATCGCGCAAATCGCGCTCGAATCGATGCCGCCCGACAAAAACATTCCGAGCGGAACGTCAGCCATCAGGCGCAGCTCGACCGATTTTCGGAAGAGCGCGCGCCATTCTTCGACAAACGCGGCGTCCGGCTTGTTTTCGTCGTGTTTCGGCTCGAAAGAAACGTCCCAGAATTTTTCGACTTTCACGCGCCCGTCTTTCCAAATCAGCGTATGACCGGGCGGCAGACGTTTCACGCCCCTGAACAGGGTTTCGTCGCCGGAAGTTCCGTGATTCGCCAGTTGGTCGGGCAGAACGCTGAAATTTATTTCCGGTCGGACGGCATTCGCTTCCAGAAGCGATTTGATTTCCGAGGCGAAGAACAAATTCCCTCGCGGGTCGTGAACGTAATAAAGCGGCTTGACGCCGAGCCGGTCGCGCGCGATAAACAATTCTTTTCTGCGCCCGTCCCAAATCGCAAAGGCGAACATTCCGCGCAGCTTTTCGACGCATTTCGCGCCGTATTTTTCGTAAAGATGCAGAATCGTTTCCGTGTCGCAGTGAGTTTTATAAACGTGCCCGTCGGCTTCAAGCTCGGCGCGATAATCGGCGTGGTTGTAAATCTCGCCGTTATAGACGATGCAGAGCGAGTCGTCCTCGTTAAACATCGGCTGCGCGCCGTGCGAAACATCGACAATCGCCAGCCGCCGATGCCCCAGCCCGACGTTTCTTTCGACGAAAATTCCGCCGCCGTCCGGTCCGCGATGATGAATAACGTCGCGCATCCGGCGCAAGGTCGATTCGTCTACGCGCCGCGTCTCGTCTGAAAATGCAATCCCGTTAATTCCGCACATAAAATTTCGCCCGTCCCGATTAATTCACGACCGCGCCTTTTTTCAAACCGCGCCCGTTTCCAGCAGGCTTCTTAAAACATTCGACATAAAACACAGCAGCCAGAGCGGAGAAACTTTCGACGGCAAAGCTTTTTCCTCTGCGGAGCTTACGCTTTTGCCCGGCACAGGGGCGCCGCCGCCGATTATTTCTTCATAGAGAGCTAAAATCGCCGTAATATTCCGGTAATCGTCCGGCTTGGCGGATTTAACTTTCCCGCCCTGCCGCCGCTGCCCGGCGAGCGTCGATTCTATCGCTTTTTCCAGCGCCGCGCGGTCGCCCGCCGGTATCAGCCGAACGCCTTCCGGGCGCATCCCGTTGTCGGTCGCAATCACGGGCGTCTCCAGGTAAAGCGCTTCGCGGACGGAAATCGCGTCGCCGTCGTAATCGGTCGCGCGCAGCAAAACGTCGCAGTCGTTTATCAGGTGCAGCGTCACGGCGTGCTCGACGTCGCCCGCCAGCAAAACGTGTTCACCGTATGATTGAGCGTCGATGAGACGGCGCAGCTCGTCTTCCAGCTCGCCCGCGCCGACAATCATCAAGCCCGCCGCGGGAAATTTTTCCCTGATTTTCTGCAAAGCTTCAATCTGCAAAGGCAGATTATATGCAGGCTGAAGAAGCCCGACCGTCAGCAAAAAAGGCTCGTGCGCGTCGGCAAAGTTTTTTAAATGCGCCGGAACTCGAACGTTCTCATCCGGGTTGCGGTCGAAAAAAGGGTAAATCAGGCGCACTTTTTCCCGCGCCGCGCCGAGTTTTTCAAACATTTCGACTTGCTGCCGGTTGACGCAGACGAGCCGCGCGTAAAGCCGGAAGATAAAGCCGCGCAGGGAAAGTTTTCCGGCGGCGCGCCCTTCTTTCGATAACGGGTAGCCGCCCGAATGAAGCGTCAGGACGCTTTTTCCGCGCGCCGCCAGAGCGCAGACCAGCAGAAGTCCGAGCACGCGCAACGGAATTTCGCCGCCGATGTGGATGTGCAGCAAATCATATTTTAACTTCAGCAGAAGGCGGACGAGAGCCAGCGGCGTCTGCGGATGATAAACGTTCGGCTTGCCGCCGCCGCCGTCGGCGGAGCGGGCGCTTCGCGTAATGTTGATAATCGAACAATCGTGCCCGGCGCGGCGCAATTCGTCGTGAATCGCCAGCATATTGCGCTGAACTCCGCCCTGCGGCGGCGGATATGGTCCGAGTAGAAGAACGTGCATTTCTTAAAAAGCGACGCGGAACGCGAAACGATGAACGAAAAATTAATTATGAATTCCGAATTGTCGATTTTCGATAATTAAAATTCATAATTTAAAATTCAAGGCTTTTCTTGTTTATCGTTCCGCGTTCTGCATCTATCGTTTATAAAACTTCATCCAGATTGAACTCGCGCGGCAAGCCCGTTTTCGCCGATTCCAGCATCAGCAGGCAGCCGAGCGTCGCGCGCGTGCCGTCGCGGACGGTAACCTCGGTTTCCCTGCCCTCGCGCAAAGATTTGACGAAAGCTTCGAGCTGCGCCGTGTAGCCTTTTTCGGCGAACCAGCGCGAAGCTGTCTTCGCCGTTTTTTTCTTCACCGTCAGGCGCTTGAAATCTTCGGTCGTCGCGGCGACGCCGGGCGCGAAGGCTTCGACCAGCTCGCCGCCCGAAGACTGGCTGCCGACGACCGTGTAAATAAAATTTCCGATTGAGCCGTCGGCGAATTTGATTGAGGCGGCGACGTTGTGCTCGTCAAAGCCGTAAGCCGAAACCGAAACCGGCTCGCTTTCCAGCAGCCAGTACATCAAATCGACGAAATGACAACCTTCGCCGACCACGACGCCGCCCTGCCCGGCTTCAGCCGCCCAGCCGTTTTCGATGCCCGGCGAGTTCATTCGGGTCGAGACGACCGCCGCGCCGGTGCGATTTTTCAGCTGCTTTTTCATCTCGGCGTAATACGGCGCGTAGCGGCGATTGAAGCCGACCGCGAGCTGTTTTCCGCTCATCTTCACGGCTTCGCTAATCGCGCGGCATTCTTCCAGAGTTATCGCCATCGGTTTTTCGATAAAGACGTGTTTTCCGGCGCTGAGCGCAGCGATTGCCTGTCCCGCGTGCTCTCTGTGACGGCTGGAAATCAGAACCACGTCGACCGTTTTATCGTTTAAAATTTCTTCAAATTCCGACGTGTGATACGTCGCGTTAAAGCGCATCGCGTAGGATTTTCCGCGCGCGCCGTGACCGGAATAAACCGCGTGCAGGCGCGCGCCCGGAATCTTTTTCAGCGCGGGCAGATGCGCCCATTTCGCCAGGTTTCCCGCGCCGACCAGCGCGAAATTTATCTCGCCCGTTTTCGGCTGGTAATCGTTGACGTGGATTTTTCGCTTCGGCTGGTAAGATTCAATCGGGTTCTCAAAATCGTTGACCGGATATTTTAAAACCACGGCGAGGCTGGCTTTGCCGTTGCCGTTCATAATCGTTTCGTAGGCGCGCGGCGCGTCTTCGAGCGCGTATTCGTGGCTGATTAAAGGCTTGACGTCAACTCTGCCGACGGAAATCAGGCGCAGGAATTCTTCCATATTGCGATTTTCCGTCCAGCGCACATAGGGCAAAGGATAGTCGATGCCGCGTTTTTCGTAAGCCGCGTCGTAGCTTCCGGGACCGTAAGCGCGCGCCATTAAAACCTTTAGTTCCTTGATATACATCTCGCCGCGCGGCATTTCCATCGGACACGCGCCGACGACGACGATGCGCCCGCGGTCGCGCGACATCTGCGCGGCTTGTTCCAGAGGCTTCGCCGATTTTGACGCCGCGGCGACGATTACGCAATCCGCGCCGCGCCCGCCTGTCAAAGCCTTCACTTCGGCGACGGTTTTATCCCCGGCAATCAAGCCGAAATCCGCGCCGGTTTTCCGCGCCAAATCGACGCGGTCGGGCTGCAAATCAATCGCAATCGGAATGCCGCCCTGACAGCGAACGAGCTGCGAAACCAGCTGCCCGACGATGCCCAAGCCGATAACCGCCACGCTTTCGCCGACGCCGATTTCAGCCAGCCGTACGGCGTTCATCGCAATCGCGCCGAGCGTCGTAAAACACGCCGATTGAAAATCGACCTCGTCCGGCACGCGCGCGATTAAATTTCGCCCGACGTTTATCGTCTCGCCGTGTCCTGTTCCCTCGCCGCCGTATGCGACGCGCTGACCGATTTCCAAATCGGTGACGCCCGCATGTTTTTCAATCACTATTCCCGCGCCCGAGTAACCGAGCACGGCGTAATCTTTAAACTTTGCGCGCACTTCATTTACGGTGCTGACCGGGTCGGTTTTCAGCATCACGTTCCAGACCGTTTTCAGATGCGAAGGATTGTCGGCGACTTCCCTGACAAGGCTTTCGGTGTGAATGTCGGCGGTTTCCGTGCCCGAGCTGATGAGCGAGTAAAACGGGCGCACCAGAACGTGATTCGGCGACGGCTTCGGGTCGGCGACCTCGTCAACGATGATTTCTTTTAATCCGCGACGGATGACTTGTTTCATACTTTTAAATGAGTCGAGAGCGGAGAGTCGAGAGTCGCGAGCGGAGATTTAGTTTTTTCTCTCGACTCTCGACTCTCGACTCCCGACTTTTTCAAACCTTTTTTTCAATCTCCAAAAGTTTCTGCGGCTGAGCTTTCCCTTTCAATTCAGCCGCCAGCTTTTCGTAAAGCGCGAGCCATTGCGGGCGCACGGCTTCCCACGCGTATTTCGCGCATTCTTTCCGCGCGTTATCGATAATCGCCCGCGCGGCTGGCGGGTTTTCCAAAAGATAAATCGCCTTTGCGGCAAGGGCTTCGTGGTCGTTCGTTTCGACCAGCAATCCGGTTTCGCCGTCGGCGACGATATACGGAATTCCGCCCGCGTTGGTCGAAACAACCGGCAAGCCCGACGCGAAACATTCAATCAGCGAGCCGGGCATACAATCGAAATTCGGAGAATTCAGATAAACGTCGACCGAATCATACAATTCATTGATTTTATCGTGGGGCACGAGACCGATAAATTCGACGTTTTTCAGATTCATCTCGCGCGCCGCCCGCTTCAAATTCTCGCGCTCGATGCCGTCGTTGGCGACAATCAGCCGCGCATCGGGAAATTTTTCGCCGATGATTTGAAAGGCGCGGAAAATGCACTCGATGTTGTAGAGCGATTCCAGAATGCGGTTCGATAAAAAAATCGGGCGCAATGATTCGCGCTCGCGAAAATTGAATTTAGCGGTGTCGATGATGTTGAAAATCGAGCGTCCTTTAACGCCGAATTTCGCAAACACGTCGACCAGATAACCGGACGGCGAAACGACCGCGTCCGCCATCCTGAGCGTCCACAGAAAATGCCTGCCCCAGCCGCGAAAGAAATTTTCCGCCTCGCCGCTCCGGTAATTGATAATCGTTTTTTTGCCGAAAACTCGCGCCAGCAAAATCGCCGGAACGACCGACAAAACAAAGCCGTAATACGAAGCCGAAAAAATATGCACGACGTCGGCGCGCGGAATTTTTCGCAGCAAATCGAACAGATATTTCAGCGTCGTGATAACGGTTCTGAGATACGGAATTTTTTGCAGGCGCGGCGCAAACTGCGGGTTTATCGGCTCGAAATCGACTTCCAGATGCGGCTCGCGCTGAAAATTCCGCAACAGCCGCTGCGCCTGCACGGCTTGCCCGCCGACCAGCGGCAGCGCCGGTGCGATGATGAGAATTTTCGTTTTTTCGCTTCGCTGATTCATCTGAAAATTTTACTACACAGACACAGAGACACAGAGATTTTTAAGAAAATGAAACCACAGATTTTCACAGATAAACTCAGATAAGAAATTGATTTTATCCTGTGAATCCTGTAAATCCTGTTTTAATCTGCGTTTATCTGCGTCCATCTGTGGTTTCACTTTCTCAGTTCGCTCCGCAACAATCTATCATACAAATCCAAAGTTTTCTTCAGCTGCGCCGCCGTCGAAAACTTCTGCCGCGCCATTTCGCGCCCGCGCGCGCCGAATGCTTTGGCTTTTTCCTCGTTCTTTAACAGCTCAAGCAAGTGATTCGCCATCGCCGCGTCGTCGTCCGAAGCGACCAGAAAACCGTTTTCGCCGTCCCGAACCGCTTCGCCGGCGCCGCCGACATTTGTTGCCACGACGGGCTTTGCCGCCGCCATATATTCCAGAATCGAATTGGAGAAACCTTCGGTGCGCGAGCTTAAGACGCAGATGTCGGAGGCAAAGAGCAGGCGCGGAACGTCGCCGCAACTATTTATAAAGAACGATTCGTTTTCCAATCCCAAATCTTTCGCCAGATTCTTTATCTCGGCGAGCCGCTCGCCTTCGCCCGCCAGCACGAAACGCGCGGCGGGAAAACTTTCCTTGACGCGGCGCGCGGCGCGCAGAAACATCGAGTGATTTTTCACGTCGCTGCGAAAATTGGCGACAATCGTGACGAATTTCAGATTCTCGTCCGCCGACGGCAAGCCGAAGCTCTGCAAAATTTCCGCGCGCCGCTCGTTTTGCGGCAAATCGAATTTCGCCAAATCCAAGCCGTTGTAAACGACCTTGATTTTTTTCGCCGCGACGCCCGTCTCAATTAAGTGATTTCTGACCGCTTCGGCGTTGGCGACAACGGCGTGAGCGAAAGCGTAGGCGCGGCGCTCGACGAATCTTTGCGCATCGGTTTTCGTCCCCGTCTCGCGTTTGGCGGCGACGCGCACCGGCACATTTGCCATTCGCCCGGCAATCATCCCGAAAACGTTCGTGTAGAAATCGTGCGACTGAATGATGTCGATGCGGTTTTCGCGCAGGAAACGGCGGCAGCGCGAAAGCTGGCGAGCCATATTCATATCATAGAACGATGCGAGCCTGAACTCGGGAATTTCCCTGAAACCGAGATTTTCGACGCCGCCGCGCAAAACGCCTTCGCCGTTCAGACAGGCGACGAAAATCCGGTGCGTTCCGTCTTCGCGCAAGAGCCGGATAAGCTGCACGGCTTGCCGCTCGGAGCCGCCCGAATGAAAACTGCCGACGAGTTGGAGAATGTTTTTTTTCACCGGAGAGCGAAAGAGAAGAAGGAAGAAGCGTTCGGAATCAAAGAAAAATTCGGAACGTAAAATTTATAATTTGCAGCGGCGGGCTTTTTCAAAGGCGCGGCGGATTTCAAAAAACGAAGCGCCTTTTAAATTTTACTCCGATTGACCGGAATTTTTCAATATATATCTGTGCGACGAGCGGCGGGCGGGCAGCGAGACGCTGAAAATATTCTCGCTGGTTCTGACGTTCAGCTTATTGCCCAGACGCCGCGCCGAGACGAATTTCAAATCCTGCGGGTAATTGACGATTTCGCGGTCGTTGACGACAAAATTTCTGCCGTCGATTAAAACGAATTCTTCCGGCAAATCTTCGCCGTCGCCGAGCCGCGCCCAACAGAAGCGAAAATCCGCGTCGAAAAATTCGGTGCGCAGAACGCGCTCGCCGTCGCCGTAGAGAAAAACGTCGGTGTAGCCGCGATATTTGATGACGAAGGCGCGCCCGCCCGCCATTTCCGTTTCGTAAATTTCGGGCTTGGCGAAAAGCGAATCGGTCGGAAACAGAAAAGTAAAAAATTCCTGTGATGCGGTTCCCCGCGATTGAAACCGCACGAGCGGCGACGGCGCGCGCCTGCCGTAACAGTCGGAAATCCAGCTTTCGCCCGCCTGCCACACGCCGCCGTCGCCGACGACCGCCGCGCGCAAGCCGGAATTTTCGTCCGTTTCCTCGTCGACATAAAAGCCGCCGCCCGGCGCGTCGACGATTTGCGGGTCGGTTTCGGCGTTAAAGTGAAAATTCAACTGGTAGTCGTGCTCGCTTCTGGTCTCGGCAAAATCGCGCATTATCCAGTAATCGTTTTTCAGAAACAGAACGGAGCGCGTATGCGTCGCGGGCGCGTCGCGCAAGTGGCGATAACCGTCGTGCGCGCCTTCAAAAAAATCGAAGCGGCTTTCGCTAATCCACGCTTTAAGCTCCGGCTTCGCCATCGTCCGCCAGCTGAATTTCCCGCCCGTCTGCGACGAGGATTCGTCGTCAATCACGAGCGTGTTGTGCGCGGCGGTCGAGCGAAAATAATTTCTCAGCTCTTCCGATTCGTGATAAGTGTAAGTTCCGGCATCGACCAGCAGCGTTCTGCCGCCCGCCGCCAAATCGAAGGCGAGCGTGTCGGCGTGACCGTGACCGCCGCTCATCGCACCGACCTGCCCGCAGTCAATCAGAAAATAATTGTCGGTCGCGTCCCAACCGTCGCGCATCACGAAATAGCCGCCCGCCGCGAATGATTTTGAAGCGTGAATCGGGCGCATCTCACCTAAATCCTCAAAGCCTTCGACGCCTTCCGAGCCGAGCAGCCAGAGCGTTTCTTCGGCTATTTCACGCGCGACGAATTTATAATCGCCGCGCTCGAAAATCACCGCGCCGGTCGAAAGCGTATGCCGAAAATCGTTCGGCGCGCGATTGTAGCCGAACGGCAGCGCGCGCCCGCCGTCGTCGTCGCCGATGGGCGGCGTCGTGCCGTCGGGACGCGTAATCTGCATCAGGAAATTCAGCAGAAGCTGCAATTTTCCGGTCAGCCTTTCTTCCGCTTCGCGGTCGCCTTCGTCGTCGTTTAAGGCTTTTAAAATCAGAAAATGCGTGTAGAAATCCGCCGTGTAGCGCGCATACCACGTCGATTGCTCGAAATAAACGCCGTCGGGCAGAATCTGGCGATTCAGCTCGGCGAAAAGAATCTCCGCGCCGGTTTCGCGCCAGCCCTTCGCCTGACGGAAAAACGGCAATTGCGTGCCGAGATAATAAAGCCCGAGCGCCTCGCCCGTCAGATGCGTGTTCGGGCTGTAGTAAGTAGAGAGATATTTTTCGATGTGCCTGCCGTGAACATACAGAAATTTAAGGGCTTTGCGAAAAAGCGCGGGCGAAAACGCTCTCGAACCTTTGAACAAATGAAACGCCCAGAGCCACGACATCGCGCGGGAAGAGACTTCCAGGCTGCTGACCCAGTTGATGCCCGCGCCCGGCGGATTCTGCTCCATCCAGCCGTCGATGTGCCGCGCAAAGGCTTCGGCGTAATTTTCGTCGCCCGTCAGCCAGTAAGCCAGCCCGAGCGTGAAAAAATGCTGGTGACGATTCAGCTCCCAGACGATTTTTTTATCGCCCGTTTCCGACGCGTCCAGCTCGTCGAATTGTTTCCAGTGCTTGAGCGGCAGATGTTTTCGGGCAAGCGGCTCGAAATGCCAGTTAACGGGCGAATCGAAATTCAGATTTTCAAAGCCGAGCAAATCGAATTTGCCTTCAATCATTCGCTCCGCCTGTTCGATAATCGAGCTGCGGCTGCCCGCGCCGATTTTCCGAAACGCTTCGAGAGTTTTTTCCTTTTGCGCCAGAGATTGAAAAAACGCGGTCTTTCCGTGTTTGAAAAAGGCTTCAAAAAGCTCTCGCTCGCCCGGCGCGCTTCCGCCGAAAAAGGATGTGTCGATTAGCTGCTGAAATTCCTCGTCGGTCGGCAGCTTGCCGCTCAGCCCGATTTGCTCGGTGTAAACGGACAAAGCCTGCTCGCCGCGCGACCGGATTTCCTTCAGGCTGCGTCCCTTCAGTTTTCTTATTTTATCGAGCGGATTCGCCATTTCCAATTATTGAACTTTAAAACATTTTAGAAGAATCTCACCGCGGAGACGCCGCAGACGCGGAGAAAAATCATTATCATTTATTTGCAAATTCCAAAACGACTTTCTCATTTTCCCCGTTTCTTTCTCTGCGCCTCGGCGTCTCCGCGGTGAAATTTTCCTTCTCATCCATTATCGCCTGCAGGCGATAATTGCGAAAATCGTTCGGCGTTCCCTTTTTGCCGTCAATCGCCGCCGCGACCATATTGAACGCCTCGCGCGCGGTCGCGAAATGAACTTTGTATTTGCCGGTTCGCTCGCCGTTTTCGATTACCTCGCCGAAAAATCTGCGCGCGTCCTCGCCGATGCAAGCCGACTGGTCGTAATCGAAAAAGCCGTGACAATACAGCTTGACAAACACCCAATCCGATTTTCCCTCGACCGTCACGTTTGCCGAAAGCCAGCGATTCAGCCTCGCCAAATCCAACGGCTGGTTCGCGGTCAGCGCGCCGTCGTCCAGACGCGGAACGGGCAATCCTTTGATGCGCCGCTTCCAGTTAAAAATCAGTGGTCCCTGAAATATAAGTGGCAATCGCGGCTGATTTCCATAAACGCCGACGCGCGAGCTTTTGCGATGCGGCATTTTTTCGTTCAAAGGCAAGCCGCATTCGTAAATTTGATTGATAATGGGCACTTGCGTTTCGTCGGGCGCGCTCGGCAGAGTCATATCGACGTAACAGCCCGTTTCCTGCAAAATCTGCATTTCCTCATCGACGCCGCAAAACTTTCCGCCACAGGAATTTGCGAGCGCGAGATTACCGTGAACGAACGCGTACATCGGCTCGCCCGCGCCGTCCAGCCGCGAGAGACATTTATGGCGCTCGGCTAAAACGTCGCGAAACTCGACCAGAGATTTTCGCAGATTTTCCGGCGTGTCGGGCTTTTCGATGCCGTGATGCAGGTGAATCTCCACATCGCCCAAGCCTTCCGCCTGCATTTCCGCCATTTTTTCCAGCAGGCGCGGCTCGTATTGCTCAGCCGGATAAAAATTCGTGTGGCGAAACTTCGTGCCGTCTGCGTCGCGCACCGCTTCGCCCGTTGCGCGCGCCATCTTGTGATATTCGTCCAGGCGGCGAAGCTGCGCGTCCCAGTCGTGAAAGCCGTTTTTTTTCCAGCTCGGCTCGAAGTGATTGGCGACGACGAAAATAACGTGTTTTTTCTCGAACAGATTTTGGCTCAAAACGGATTTCGCGCGGGCGAAAGGATAACGCGCGAGCCACGGCAAATTCGATTTCAGCTTGGTCAGGTATGTGTTCTGCGCTTTGCTCATTTTTTATAACCGATTAGGAATGAAGAATTTAACGCGGTAACGTAAAGAAGTTTAAGACAAAAGGCGAGATTGATTCATCGGCTGTTTTTCCTTCTTTCGTGTCGTCGCGCCTTTTGCGTCTTCAGGTTAAATTTTCTTCCGGTAATCCCGATAATTAAAGCACAAATCGGCGTGCTTGTTCAGCGTAAAAAGCGCGAATGAAATTATTTATCCAGAAAACGGCGATGCCACAGCTCCAGCATCCACAAAATCCAGAGCGCGTGCGAATGGTCGCGCCGCCGTTTTGAATGCTCGTCCAGAAGCGTTTCGATATAGGATTTTTCAAAATATCCGCGTTCCAAAGTGCGCCGTTCGAGCAGTGTTTCGCGAATCCGCGCGCGCAATTGATTGTTTATCCATTCTTCAATCGGCACGCCGAAGCCCTGTTTTTCGCGGTGTAGAATCTCGCGCGGCACGATGCCCTCCATCGCTTTTTTGAAAATATATTTCGTCTCGAAGCCTTTCATTTTCAACTCCGGCGGAATTTCCCGCGTGACGAATTCAATCAATTCGTGGTCGAGCAGCGGCACGCGCGCTTCGAGCGACGCCGCCATACTCATCCGGTCGACTTTCGTCAGGATGTCGGCGGGCAGATAAGTCTTGCTGTCGAGATAAAGCAGATTGTCAATCGCGTTTCCGGTCGCGACGCTTTCGGCGATTTTCCGGTAACGGCTCGTGCCGGAATTGCCGTTTAGTTTCGACTGCAAATCCTTTGAATAGAGCGATTTTTTCCGCAGCGCGTTGTATTGCGAAATGCTGTCGATGTATCGGTCAACGGCGTCGAGCGAGACGTTATAGAGATAATTTCTGCCGCGCGCGCCGTGCGGCAGGCGCTCGCTCAAAAGGCGCAGATTTTTTCTGACGAACGGCGGCAGATTCGACGCCGCGCCGCTTCGCCTGCGGTCAATCACGTAGCGTGTGTAGCCCGCGAAAAGCTCGTCGCCGCCGTCGCCGGACAAAACGACCGTCACGTAATCGCGAGCCATTTTCGAGACCATAAACGTCGGCAGCGCCGAGGAATCGGCAAACGGCTCGTCGAAATGCCAGACCAGCTCGTCGACCGTTTCGACCAAATCCGGCGTGACGATAAATTCGTGATGCTCGGTCTCGAAATGCTTCGCGGCGATGCGGGCGAATTTCAATTCGTTAAAGCTGTCCTCGTTAAAGCCGATGGAAAAGGTTTTGACCGGCGCGTCGAGAATCTGCGACATCATCGCGACGACGCTTGAAGAATCGACGCCGCCCGACAGAAACGCGCCGAGCGGAACTTCGGAAATCAGGCGAACTTTTACGGCTTCCCTGATTTTTTCGCGCAGAATTTCAACGTATTCGGCTTCGGTTTTGACGGCGGAAACTTTTTTGTAATCGAAATCCCAGTATTTCCGCGTTCGGATTTCGCCGTTTTTAAACGTCAGAAAATGTCCGGGCAAAAGCTTTCGGACGTTTTTGAAAATGCAGAATTCTTCCGGCACATAGCCGAAAGTCAGATAAGCGTCGAGCGCGGCGAAATCAATCTCTTTGGAAATCTCGCCGTGCGTCAGCAGAACCTTTAATTCAGAGCCGAAAACGAAATTTCCCTTTTCAGTCAGAGCGTAGAAAAGCGGCTTTTTGCCGACGCGGTCGCGGGCGATGAAAAGGCTTTCGTCGCTTTTATTCCAAATCGCGAAAGCGAACATTCCGCGCAAATGTGAAACGCAGTCCGCGCCGTATTCTTCAAAGGCGTGCAGGATGGTTTCCGTGTCGGAATTGGTTTTAAATTTGTGCCCGCGCCGTTCGAGCCGCGTTTTCAATTCGCGGTAATTGTAGATTTCGCCGTTGAAAACAATCGCGAGATTCCCGTCCTCGTTGTAAATCGGCTGCTGCCCGCTTTTGAGGTCTATAATCGAGAGCCGCCGCATTCCGAGCGCCGCGCGTCCGGTGACGACCGCGCCCTGCTCGTCCGGTCCGCGATACTCGATGACGCGGCACATCCGGTCGAGCAGAATTTCACGCTCCGTCGTCGGCGCGTTTTTTTCTTTAACAATAAATCCGGCTATTCCACACATAAAGTCAGCGGTCGGTCGTCAGCGGTCGGCTGTCGGCTTGCCCTTTAAAAAATCGTATTTTACTGAAAACAGTTCTGATAAACGCTTTTTCTTCGTCGTCCATTAAATCGAAAGCGTTGGCTAAAATTAAATAAACCGGCGCAAAAACCGCGAAACAGACGCCGAGCGTGAAAGCGCCCGCCGCGAAATCGGCGATTGAAGGCTTCGGCGCGGCGAACATCGCGTTGACGATATTCGCTCCGAGATTATGCAGAAAATCCCGCGCCAGCCAGTAAATTAAAAATAAAACGACGCCTGCCGCCAGACTGGCAAAAGCCGTTTTCCAGATGCCGTTTAAAAGCCGCGCGTCAGCGCTCCGGACGCCCAGTTTTCGCGCAATCAGAAAAGACGAAACGAATCTTTCCGTCACGCTCGTGACGACGACAATCGCAATCATCCCGCGCAAATCGAAATATTGAATGCCGTAATAAAGCGCGGCGACCATCATTACCAAAACCACGACGCGCAGAGTCAGCAAAAATCTGCCGAGTTCCTTGAAGGCGCGTGTAATCGGGTCAATCACCCAAATATCGAACGGCAAAAGCGTCAGGTTTATCAGAAAAATCGGCACGCTCGCCGCGAATTTGCCGGTGAAAAGCGTGGTGATAAACGTCTCAGCCGTGATGAACAGGAAAACGTAAACCGGGAAAAAGAAAAACGCCAGCTTCTGCATCGCGCGCGCCGTCAGGCGAATCATCTCGGCTTTGTCGCCTCGCGCCTGCAATTCGCTCATTCGCGGAATCAAAACGGACGTGACCGATTCCGAAAGCATCGCCAGCAGCGGCAGCTGGAAGCAGCCGTAAGCGTAAACCGCAAATTCCGCTGTGCTGAAGCGATAGCCGACGAAATAATTGTGAATGTCGGTTTGCAGCGTCCAGAGCAAGCCCGCCAAGCCGAACGGCAAGGCGTAAAACATCTGCACGCGGAAAAACGCGAAATCGAATTGCCGCCAGAAACGCGGAAAACGCGAATTCAGATAAACGAGCAAAACCAGCGTCTGCAAAGCCGCCTGCGCCATCGCCGCGTAGAGAAACGATTCGACCGTCGCGAAAATCAGAACGGCGAGCGCCATCAACACGGTTTTCGTCAGCTGCGCGAGAATGATAAAGACCGTGGCGAGCCTTGATTCCTGATTCGCGACCGCGACCGTTTCGAGAAAAGCCGAAAAAATCCAGAGCCAGACGACCACGCCGATTTTCGGCGCGAGGCTCGTCATTTCCGCGTTCCTGAAAAGATTTCCGAGCCATTGCGGAAACAGGAAAAGCACGAGACAAGCCGCGCCGCCTATTGCGAAATTAAACAGCAGGATATTAAAAACGACCGCGCCGCGCCGCGCCGCCGTTTCGCGATTCAGAAAATAAAACGCGCTCATCGAAAAACCGAGCGGCAGAATCGAAACCGCGTTGGCGATAACCAGAAAAACCTGTCGATAAACGCCGACTTTTTCCTGCGACAAAAAGCGCACGACGAGCAGCGGCAAAAGAAACGCGAAGCCGAAACCGACGATTTTCGCAAACAGCAGCCACGCGCTCTGCGATTTTAAGGAAGGCTTTTTTTGTTGTCCGGTTTCGTTCATTTTTTATAAGAAATTTTTAACGCAAAGACGCTAAGATGCGAAGACGCAAAGGAAAAGAATTAATTTAAGAAACTCTATTTTCATCTTTATCAAAATCTTTGCCTCCCTTGCGCCTTTGCGTTAAATTTCCCTTTCCTGCGTTTTATCTTTCCGCAGTTTTTACAGTTCTTTTGGCGATTGATTGCAGCAGCCGTTTATCGAGCCAACCGCCTTTCAGGTTGCGGGCGTGGAAAAATCCGGCGAAAACCAGGATGGATTTTTCGTGTTTTAAAACGTCTTCTTCCGTGCCGAAAAGCGCGGCTTTGGTTCTATTCAATAAATTCAAAAACGCGTTTTTATACATCCAGCGCGGGACGCCGAGAATTTTCGCGCCGTCAAAAGGCTTGTAATAAACGTCCATCAGATACCACGACGCGCCCGCGCCGAAACACCATTGGCGATAATAATTTTTCGACACGCGGTATTTCGGAACGTAATGATAAACGACGAGCTGCGGAAAATAAACGCCGTTTTTTCCGGCTTCCAGCAGCTTGTCGAACATAATATCGTCTTCGCAGCTCAGCAGATTTTTTCCCTTCACGCCGAGTTCTGCCGAATACAAGCCGATTTCCTTGAAAACGCTCGCTTTGAAAACGGCGTGACCGCCCGTCAGCATCGGCGTATCGCGCGTGTAGCGCCATTCCTCGTCGCCGTAATCGCGCCAGCAGATGACGCCGTTTTTCAAAGGCTCAATCCAACCCGGAATTTCATTTTCGCATTCCCATTCGGGCAGAATTTTGCCGCCCGCAAAATCTATCTCGTTCCAGCGGCGACGAAAGATTTTTTCGATTTCGACGAACCAGTTCAGCGTGACGCGGATGTCGTCGTCAATCATCGTTATCAAATCGCCGCCTTCGGCGTGCGTGATGCCGCAGTTTACGGCGTTCGAGCGTCCCTGTTTCGCCTCGAAAAGATATTCCAGCTTTTTATCGGTGAAATGCGGGCGCATTTCCTCGACCGCCTGCGCCGTCTCGTCCGTCGAATTGTTGTTGACGACCGTCACGACCACTTCAAAATCAGGCGCGCGCTCGGCTTTCGCCAGGCTCAAAAGAGTTTTTTTGAGACTCGCGGCGCGATTGTAGGTCGGGACGATGACGTTCAGCTTCATACTTCTTTCAGAAATCCGAGGTCGGAATAAACGGCAGCTCGGCGGCGCGCTGTTTTTTAAAAAGTCTGACGAGCGTTCGCGGCGAAATTGCCAGAGCCAAATCAATCAGTTTCAGCTTCGTTTTTTTGTAATGCGCGTTTGCGGCGCGGAAATTTTTTCGCGCTTCGGCGAATTCCTCGCGCAAAAGATGCGCTTTGCCGATTTCCAGCAAAAGCTCGGCTTCGGCTTCGGCGAGCGTTTTATTTAAAACTTCCGTCTCGCGCGGCGTCAGCTCCAGTTTTTCTTTGACGATGTTCAAGCCGACGACGTTGCGGCGCGCGCGCTGGATGCTGTTGCCCGAAAGACTGTTCGGGCTGACGCGATATTTCAAAAGGATTTTTCGCTGGTAGCCGATTTTTACGCCCGCTTTCGCCAGCCGCAGCCACAAATCGAAATCTTCCATCCCGATGCGCGGCAATTCCGTGTCGAACATTCCGGCGTCGAGAATCTTCCGTTTATAAACGAGCGTGCCCGATGTGATGACGCTGCACCTGCCGCTGACGATGCCTTCAAAATCAGCCGCGCCAGCCGACGGCGATTTCTGCATATAAGTTTGGTGCGCCGAGCCGACCGCGCCGAAAAGATGAGCGTCGGCGTAGACCATTTCCAGATTGTTCGCGGTCAAAAACTCGATTTGCTCGCTCAGATATTCGGGCAGCCAGATGTCGTCGCCGTCGAGAAAAGCTAAAAGCTCGCCGCGCGCGTTTTCGATTCCCGTGTTGCGCGCGCTCGCAGTTCCGCCGTTTTGCTGGCGGACGTAAACGATTTTTTCAAAATAATTTTCGAGAGCTTTTTCCAGCTTTTCCGTGTCGGGCGAGCCGTCGTTGACGAGCACGATTTCGTAAGCCGCAAAAGTCTGAGCCAGAACCGAATCCAGAGTTTCGCCGATAAATCCGGCGACGTTGTATGCGGGAATAACGACGCTGACCCGCGGCGCGGCATTCACCTTCTGCCCGATTTTCTTTTCTACAAACTTTTGCTCTGACATAAATTTTCACCGCGGAAACGCGGAGATAATAAAAAAGAATCAGCCGCAAATTGCACAAATAACGCGAATTATTTTTTATACTGTTTATCCAGCTGCGAAGTCCGCCTCATCCTGTCTGAATTTCCCTCTGCGTCTCCGCGTCTCTGCGGTTCAAGTTCCCTTGCGAATTTTCGCGAATCGGTTCCCAGCGCGCGTAGCGCTCGCCGCGCAGGAATTTGTAAAAGGCGACGATTGAAGCGACATTCGCCAGCACGAAATAAAGCGGCATCGCGGCGACGCCCGTTTTTACGCCGCTTCTTTCCAACAGCCACGCGGCGAAAGCCGCCAGGTAGAACGCCGTCTGAACCGCAAAAAGCAAAGCGTAAAAAACGGAATGAGCCGCCAGAATCGCGCTCGAAAACAAAATCAGAAATAAAAAAACCGGCACGGCGTAGCGCAGAACTTTGTGCGAGACGAGCTGGACGGCGTAGAAACCGCTTTTCAGCGGGTTCAGCATATCGCGGTTGCGCCAGAGGTCGGTCAGCGTTTGCGAGATGACGCGGACGCGCATCTGCATTTCCTTGTTCGCCTGCCGGTTGGTTTCCTCGGTGCAGACGGCTTCCGGCTCGTAAACCGAGCGCAACCCCTGCCGGAAAACGATTGTACAGATGAGAAAATCCGAACACGCTTCCGGATACATCGGTTGGTAGGCGGATTTTCTGACGGCGTAGAGACAGCCCGAAGCGCCGATGAGCGAACAGGCTCTGGATTCGCTTTCCTTCAGAAAAGTCTCGTAATTCCAATAGCTTTTCGCGCCTTTGCCGACCGTCGATTTTGAATCGTCGACGTAGATTAATTTGCCAGCCGCGCAGCCGATTGATTCGTCGGCGAAATTCGGCAGGATTTTTCGCAAAACGTCCGGTCTGTAGTCGGTCGTCGCGTCGGAAAAGAGAATTATTTCGCCGCGCGCCTGCTCGACCGCCTTGTTCTGCGTAAAGGTTTTTCCGACTCTGCCTTCCTGCCGGAAAAGCCGGACGCCGCGATTTGAAAACTCGCGGACGATTTCGTCCGTCGCGTCGGTCGAGCCGTCCGAGGCGACGAGAATTTCCAGTTTTTCCTTCGGGTAATCAATCTGCAAGGTGTTTTCCAGCTTGCGGCGGATATCTCTTTCCTCGTTGTAAGCCGTGATTAAAATCGTAACGTCCGGCAGAAATTCGGCGCGGGCGACGGCTTTAGGAAACGCGCGGCTGAGCAGGTAGACCAGCAGCGGGTAGCCTGCGTAAACGTAGAAAAGCGCGGCGACGCTCGTCCAGAAAATGATTTGTGCGGTAGTTTGCAGCATCAGGTTCGAGCCGGTTGCAATTCTCCTGTGAAAGACGCTTTCGATTCCTCGGCTTCGTTCGTTTTCGCTTCGTTTTCGAGGCGATAAATGCGGCGAAAGGCGACGGCGTAAGCAATCAGGTAATAGATAAACCAATTATACGCGACCGAGACGAAAAAGCTCGAAACCATATAGCCCGCGATGCTCGCCTGCAATCCGATTGATAAATAATAAAACCAATCGCGTTTGTCTTCGGCGGTCAAAGTTCGCTCGATCGCCGCCAGCTTGCGAAACGGGCTGACGATAAAAATCATATAAGCCGCAAAGCCCAGAACGCCCAATTCGGACGAGACCTGCGTGTAGGCGTTGTGCGTTTGCAAATTGTAATCGTTCATAACGGGCGAGTTGCCGACGCCGATGCCCCACGGGTTGCGCAGCGTCACCCAGATTGAGCGAAACAAAAGCTCGCGCCGCTGGTCGTTCGAGCCGACCGGGTCGAGCGCCGGATACAAAATCGAAAGAATCCGCAAGCCGTAATTTCCCGGCGCGAGCAAAATCACCAGACCGCCGACCACCGTCGAAACGAGAACGACGTTCAAACGCTGCCTGCGTCCCAGTTTCCACGCCAGAACCGCGCCCGTAACAATCAAGCCCAGAAATCCGCCGCGCGAGAACGTGACCATATTTCCCGCGATGAAAACGCCCGCGACCATAAAATACAAAAGGCGCATCAATCGGCTTTTCGCGCCGAGCGCCAGCCCGACCGCAATCGGCATCATCGTCACCAGGTGCAGCGCCAAATCGTTCGGATTGCCGAACATTCCGCCGATTTCCACCGCGACGCGATAACCTTCCGCCCGCAGCTCGCCGCGCATATACATTCCGACCGCCATATAGCTCAGAATCACGCCGACCGCGAGGCTCAGCCACATCATTCCCATCAGTCGGCGGCGCGTCCGCAGGACGTTGACCATCACGATAAACATCAGAACGGATTTGCTGAAAGTTTCGTTGAACACAGTCCACGAATGCGCCGCGTCTTTGCCGAGCGGAATCGTTACGATTGCCAGCAGAATCATCGCCAGCACGCATTTGACCTCGGTCGGGAAAGCGGTCATCGAGCCTTCGGTCGAAAGCTGCGTCGGAATAAAAATCAGAAGCGTCGCCGCCGCGAAATAAAACGCCGTCGAAGACAAAAAGCCGAGCTCCGGAACCAGCTCATAGG
>JALZHR010000237.1 GCA_030860665.1 Acidobacteriota bacterium | reverse complement strand
TTTTCGTTCAGCTTCGATACGCCCGAGCCGGACCCGAATTTTAATTTCGTTTTCGCCACCATCACCGACCCGAATCTGAATTTCAGCTACAATGCGCGCAGCTCGCGGACATTCCAGTTCGTCGATAATTTAACGTATATTCGCGGCTCGCACATCATCAAAGGCGGAATCAATTTCCGTTTCGGCAAGCAATTCGACGACCGCTCGAACGTCGGCGGCAGCACATCGACCGGCTGCGGAACTTTTTCGGCGCAAATCGAGCCGCTCGCCGTTTTGTGTCTGAGCAGCGGAAACAACAATTTCGCGGGCTTTAACCTGCCGACCACGGCGTCGGGCATTAACTCGAACGATTTGACGACTTTGCAGAATCAAATCAACAATATGCTCGGCAGAGTCGGCAATTATTTCCAGGGCTTCGTGGCGCAGCCGGGCGGAACTTCGTTCGCTCCGGCGGGCACGCGTTGGGAATTTACGGCTTACTATCCGGAATACGATTTTTATATTCAGGATACGTGGAAATTCCGCCAGAATCTGACCTTCGATTTGGGCTTGCGGTGGGAAGCGAAGCTGTCGCCGAGCACCGATTCGTATCCGGTTCTGCGTCTGAATCAGCCGGTCGGGCTGGGCGCTCCGGCGTCGAACACGCTGCGCTGGGAAGAAGGCGATTTGTTTGAAAACGATTTGAATAATTATTCGCCCTCAATCGGTTTTGCGTGGGACCCGTTCAAGGACGGCAAAACCAGCATCCGCTCCAATTACCGGCTCGCTTACGACCGTTTCGCGACGTTTCTGTTCGGTTCGAGCATCTTTCAGAGCACGCCCGGAAACAACACCGGCGTTTTCACGACCGGCGGGCTGCTGCGGAATCTGCCGCCGCTGTTTCCGGCGTCGAATCCGAGCGACCTTCGCCAGCCCGCGGCTTTCTCGACCGGAGCCATCAACGTGATAGACCCGAATCTGGTCTATCCGGAAATTCATCAGTGGTTTGCCGGCGTGCAGCGCGAAATCGGCTTTAACACCGTGCTCGAAGTCAATTACATCGGCAGGCGCGGAACGCATCTGCTCGGCGGCTACGACGCTAACCAGGTGAATATTTTCGCGTCCGACCCGCGCTGCGGCGGTCAGACGTTCCTACAGGCGTTTATCCAGGCGCAGAACGCGGCGAACGCGAACAACACGAACTGTCTGGCGTCTCTGCTGACGGGCGGCACGGCGACCGGTAACTCGGTTACTTTCCGCAGCCAGTTCAATGCTCAGTTGGGACAGAACGCGGTTGCGACGGCGGCTCAGACGCTTTCGCAGAGAACCGGCACGACCGCGCTCACGGCTAATGGCTTCAGCCCGTTCTTTTTCCAGAAATACCCGCAGTTTACGGGCGGCTTGAACGTCATCGACAGCAGCGACGTTTCGCGCTACAACGGTCTGGAAATCATCGCCAAGCGCCGCATTATGAACGGCGTCGGATTCCAAATCGGCTACACTTATTCGATTTCAAAAGACACGCGCTCGTTCGACCCGGCGTTTACCACGGTCGCGCGCGGCACGACGCAGTCGGCTTCGAGCACTCCGTTCGACATCAACAATCGCCGCCTGAACTACGCCCTGTCGGATTTCGACCGGCGACACGTTTTGCAGGCGACCTACGTCGCCGAGATACCGCTCGGCAGAGGAAAACGATTCGGCTCGGATATGCCGAAGGCGCTCGATTTAATTATCGGCGGCTGGCAGCTTGCCGGAAATCTGCTGTGGGCAGCGGGCAGACCGTTCACGGTTTACTCGGGCTTTAATACCTACGGCAACGCCGTCTCGTCGACCGCCAACTGCAACGGCTGCACGCGCGATATGGGACAGGTGATTCAGGAGTCGGGCACGAATTATTATTTCAGCGCCGAGCAGCGCGCGATGTTTTCCACTCCCGCGCCGGGCGAGATTGGAAATACCGGGCGCAACTTCTTTATCGGACCGCCGACCTTCCGCACCGACGCTTCGCTTTCCAAGCGTTTCAGATTTACGGAAAGATACAGCTTCGATTTGCGGATGGATTCGACGAACATAACCAACTCGCACGACTTTTTCGATTTTTCAAAAAGCACGACCTGCGGGCAGGGCGCGATAGCTTCGAGCACGAATTTCGGCAGGCTCGCCGATTGTGTCACCAGCAATACTTCGCGAAAGATACAATTCTCCGGCAGATTCAATTTTTAAGGGAAAGACCGGTGTTCGGAAACAGGCGTTTACATCAACGCGCGGTTGAAAATACACCGGTCAGACCTTTGTAAAATTGTTTGAAGAACTGAAATCTCCGCCAGATTAAATTCGGCGGAGATTTCTCTTTGCCCGGAGAGCAACCTTAAATAAATTAATCGCATCAATACAAACGGGCTAAGAGTCGAAATCATAACAACAGAAAATGTGAGCGCGGCTTAAAGTCTTTCTAATTCCTCCTGTTATAAATGCCTGTCGGCGTATGTGACCCGGCAGGCTTTTTTTCGTTGCGCGCGGCGCCGGAAAAGGTTTCATATCTGAATTTACGCAGGCGGCGGCAAAATTCTCTTGCCTTTTTTTATTTGCTCGCCTACAATCCGAGAAACGTTTTAATCGCCTGCAACAGCCGGTGCTGACAGCCGACATCCGGTTTCCGGTTACGAAAACTTTAAATACCAAATGAAAAATAAAATGATTTTTAAAAAGGAGTTCGTCGTAAATTCGTCGGATTTTGCCGGTATTAATCTCGCGGCGGCGCGGCAATCGCTGCGCCGTCTCGTCGTTTTGCTCGGCGCGTCGATGATTTTCAGTTTCGCGGCAGCCGTAACTGTGCAAGCCGCAACTTTTACGGTCACGAAGGTCGCCAACACGAACGACGGCGTGTGCGACGCCGATTGCAGCCTGCGCGAAGCGATAACCCGGGCGAGCGCCGAACAGACGAGCGACGTCATCAATTTCGCGCCCGCACTTTTCACGATGCCGCAGACGATGTTCGTCACCGAGTTTTTTCTGGTTAATACGGGAACGGGCGCATTGACCATCGACGGACCGGGAGCGCATCTTTTGACGCTGCGCTCCACCTCGAACCGGGTCATAAACGTCGACCGCGGAATTCTGACGGTTAACGGCGTGACCATCACCGGCGGCGAAGCTATCGGCGGAACACCATTCGGCGGCGGCATCCATATGGACAGGGGTTTCCAGCTGACCATTAACAACTGCGTCATTACGGGAAACAGCGCCGAACGCGGCGGCGGCATCCACGTCAGCGCAGGTCAGGCAAACATTAATAACTCGACCATCAGCAACAACACGGCAAGACTTCTGGGCGGCGGAATATCTACGTCTCAAACTTTTTCCGGCGGCGATTCGACCGTCGTCATCAATAATTCCACCATTAACGGCAACAAGGTGACCGAAGCAATCAGCAACACCGGCGGCGGCGGAATCGCTTTCTTCCAGACCGCCGGCTCATTAACCATCACTAATTCGACCATCAGCGGCAATCAGGTAGGCGTCAACGGGCAGCCCGGAACCGGCGGCGGAATACTGACGGCGACGGGAACGACGAATCTGATTAACGTGACGATCGCCCGCAACTTCGCAAGCGAGGGCGGCGGCGTTTATGTTCAGGCGGGCACGGTTTTCGCGCGCAACTCGCTGTTCGGCGATAATTTCAGCTCCAGCTCGTTCGCGATAGATTTTACGGGCAGATTGGATTCGCAGGGCTACAATCTGCTCGAAACGATGCCGTCGACGATTTTCGGAAATCAGACGGGCAACATCTACGGGCAGGACCCGCGGCTCGCGCCGCTCGCCGACAACGGCGGCGCGACTTTTACGCACGCCTTAATGACGGGCAGCCCGGCGATTGACGCAGCCGACCCGGCGAATTTTCCGCCGATTGACCAGCGCGGGCTGGCACGCCCGGCGGACGGCGACGCCAACGGCTCGCGCATCCCTGACATCGGCGCGTTCGAGCACAGCGCCGCGCCGCCTTATCGCCCGTTCGATTTTGACGGCGACGGCAGGGCGGACGTTTCCGTTTATCGCCCGACCGACGGCACCTGGTATTTACTGCGCTCGACGCACGGTTTTACCGGCGTGCGGTTCGGCATCTCGACCGACAAAATTGTGCCCGCCGATTACGACGGCGACGGCAGAACCGACGTCGCCGTTTATCGCCCGTCGGACGGCGTCTGGTATACGCTCCAATCGACGCAAGGCTTCAAAGCCTTTTCGTTCGGCTTAAGCGAAGACATTCCAGTGCCGGGAGATTTCGACGGCGACGGCAAAGCGAACCTGGCTGTCTTTCGACCTTCGACCGGCTCGTGGTATATCGCGCGGGCAACCGGAACGCCGTCGCAGAATTTCGATACCGTTCCTTTCGGCGCAAGCGGAGAC
>JALZHR010000124.1 GCA_030860665.1 Acidobacteriota bacterium | reverse complement strand
TTCCGAGCGTGTCGGGCGCTATTCGGAAATCATCGCGCAGGAGCTGGACTGGGACGAAAAACAGGTCGAAGGCGTCGCGGTCGCGGGCTATTTGCACGATGTCGGAAAGCTCGCCGTTGACCGCACGATTATCAACGCGCCGTATCGCATCAACGCTAAGGAATCAGCCGAGCTGTCGAAACATCCGGCGGTCGGCTACGAGATTCTGCTGCCGATTCATCACCCGTTCGCCGACGTTCCGCTGGCGGCGAAATATCATCACGAGCGGCTCGACGGGCGCGGCTACCCGGACGGCTTATACGACCGCGAAATCCCGTATATCGCCAAGATTGTTAACCTAGCCGATTCTTTCGACGCGATGACGACCGACCGTCCTTATAAACGGCGGCGAAGCTCCGAGGAAGTCATCGAGGATTTGTCGCGCAATTCCGGCAGACAGTTCGCGCCCGAACTCGTGACGGCTTTCTGCCGCGCGATGCTCAAGGAATTGACGGGCGAGCGCAAGGAAAAACGTTTTCGCAAAATGCTCGGCAAAGATTATCTGGACGCCGAGAAAATGGTCCCGATTTTAAAGAATGCGCTGAACGGAATCGGCGGCACGTCGTCGCTGACGCTGGTCAGCCTGGACTAAAATCTTAAGGAAAATTCATTTCTATAATTCGATAATCTCTTTATCCTTTCGCAGGAGCATATTGACGATTTGACTTTCGTCGAGGTTTTTTTCGATCGCCAGTTTCTGCACAAACTCCGCTATTTCAGGTTCGAGATAAATCGGCAGATTAAATTCGGCGTCCGCATTGTAGAACTTTCCTCTTATGCCCTTTGAAAAATCATATTCCTTCTTCATATTGTTTAATTTCCGTTTCCGTTGCGGCGCGCGCCGAAATGATTCTGATTCTAGAGACCGAATCACTGACATTTATAAACGTATGTGAAATTACCGGCAACACTCCATTTTTGTCCAATCCCATTGTAAGCCATCTTTCTTCTGTTTGGCTATGTTCATTGTCCGGGATGGAAAGCCCAAATTCGGGTCGCGGAAAATAGTGGTTGCCCTTTCAAAACTTATTTTTTGTTTACGCGAGTTAATTCTTGCTTTGTCGGGATTCCATTCAAAATCATAACGCATATTCTGAGGATGTTTATAATACGATTTGTCCGGTTAGGCAAGAGAACGCAGCTTCGTAATTACAAAAATCAAAGTTAGCCCGGATTAATTTTCGAGCAGCCATTTTTCCGCTTCGTGAAAGTCGTTGAAGGATTTTCCGCGAATTCCGCGATTGGTGGCGACCAGCTCGCCGAACTCGTTTAAATCCTTTTGTTCCAGATAGCGGTCGACGAAGGCGATCAGGACGTCGGCAAATCCCATCTGCGGAATTTCGGCGGCGATTTGATACATTTCCACGAGCGAGACGCCTTCTTTGATGTCTTCTTCAATCAGGACTTTCCGGGCTTGCGCTCTTTCGCATTCGGCGGCGACGTCGCGCCAGAAGCCGAGCGAGATTTCGAGGCTGTCGTGCTCGCCGCCGACGTATGCGTAAAGGTATTCGGGGCGATGCTCGAAGCTAATCCGGTATGCCTTGGAATCACCTGAATCCGGGCTGCTCATACAGATAATTTTAGTAATTTTGAAACGGAAAATGCAAAGCCGCTTATAGAAGAGAAAACCGGGCTGAAACAGCGCGCGCGTGAAACCGTTTCCGGCAGCGAAAAAAATCGTCCGTAAATTTTCGCGAATTTTTACATCCGATGTTAAATCGCTTGACATTAGAAACAATTTGCCTATAATTCAACGAGTTCTAATAATTCCAAACACCAAGCTGGTATTCTGCAAACACGAGAGACCGCCGGTGGGTATGAGTCGCCCATTCAATTTGTTCCCTGAAGTTAAGACGGTCACTTCCGGTTTTGCAGCAGACAGATAACTACGTCCAATTATGCGGTTAATCAATCCCGTATCGTCGTCCTGACTTTCAATCCGCCCCGGTTGAAACAAGGCTAGAAGTGTATTTTGGCGCAGTTTACGAGCGAATCATGCGGTTTATGAACGCCCGAATCATCAGAATAGCGGTTTGGCAATAATCTTTAAAAACAAGAGGTTTAAAGGCAATTCAGAGTGTGAGGCAGGCAGCAGGAAAAATCTCCGCCGCACAAATTATTGCGCGCGGTTTAACTTATCCTCCCGCCGCTGTTCACGCTCTGAGAATATATTCAGATTGCCGCAGGGATAAAGGATAAGCCTATATCAATTTTCCCTGAAGCGAGTCTTTCGCCTTCCGCCGGTCGGTCATTCACCTACGACGCCGACGGCGGTATGAGCGTAAAGTTTTAATCGTGCGGCACTTACACATTTTATTGATTTTATTGATATTGAGCGGCAGGCAGGCGAACCGAGCGGGCGGCTGGCTCTTTATCAAGAAAACTTTTAGTTAGTTGAGAGGAAGATTTATGAGTATCCCTAAAAGC
>JALZHR010000138.1 GCA_030860665.1 Acidobacteriota bacterium | reverse complement strand
GAGCAGTAGGTTTTGAGATTCAATGTTGCAAATTGATTTTCAAACTGCTCACTGCTCACCGCTCACTGCTCGCTGCTCGCCGCTCACTTCCCAAATATTTCCCGCCGCAAAGCAACTAATTTTTCCGCTCGCCGCATCCTTTGTTTCGGCAGCAGTTTTCCAAATCAATCCGACAGTTACGAGGAGCTTTATGCGTCAAAACACCCTTTTTGCTCGCGCGGTCGCGGTGTGTCTTTTTATCGGCTTGCTAATCGTCCCGGCTTTTCCGCAGCAGCAGCAGCAGCAGCAGGACTCGAAAACCGGCGAGGGTGCTTTACACGTAATCGACAAGGAAGGCAGGGACACCGGTCTTTGTCCGCTGAAAAACACTTTCGTGCGGGCGGAAATCAGCGGCTTTCTTTCGCGCGTGACCGTCACGCAGACGTTTCAGAATCCTTTTAACGAAGCCATCGAAGCGGTCTACACTTTTCCGCTGCCGAACGACGCGGCGGTCGACGATATGACGATAACCATCGGCGAGCGTGTGGTCAAAAGCAGAATAATGGAGCGCAAACAGGCGCAGGCAGCCTACGAAAAAGCGAAACAGGAAGGAAAAGTCGCCGCGCTCCTGATGCAGCAGCGCCCGAACATTTTCACGCAGGCGGTCGCCAACATCACGCCCGGCGCGCAGATAAAAGTCGTTATCAGCTACGTCGAAACTTTAAAATACGCCGACGACGGCTACGAATTCAGGTTTCCGATGACCATCGCCCAACGCTATATTCCCTCAACAGTCGATGCCGAAGATGCCGCCCGCATCACGCCGGAATCGAAGGCGCGTCCCGGTCATACGATTTCGCTCGAACTGGAAATCGACGCCGGAGTCTCAATCGAAAATATCGCCTCGAACACGCACGAAATCGCCGTTTCGCAGTTTTCCGCCAGCCGTTTTGCGGTCAGACTCAGAAACGACGCCGAGATTCCGAACCGCGATTTCGTTTTGAAATACAAAACCGCCGGGACGAAAATCGAAGACGCGATTCTGGCGCACAAGGACAAAAACGGCGGCTTTTTCACCTTGATTCTCCAGCCGCCCGACAAGATTATGCCGCAGGACACGACGCCGAAAGAAATCGTTTTTGTGCTCGACACGTCCGGCTCGATGGCGGGCTTCCCGATTGAGAAAGCCAGGGAAGCGATGAAGCTGACGCTCGACAACCTGAATCCCTACGACACTTTCAATCTCATCACTTTCGCGGGCGAGACCCGAATTTTATTCAAATCTCCCGTTCCGGCGACGCCGGAAAATCTCGACCGCGCGCGCCGATTGCTGGACGAAGTCGAATCCGACGGCGGGACGGAAATGATGAAGGCGATTAAAGCCGCGCTCAGACCGTCCGATTCGCAGCAGCACGTCCGCATCGTTTGTTTTATGACCGACGGCGTGGTCGGCAACGAGGCGGAAATCATCGCCGAAGTCAAAAAATATACTAACGCGCGCGTTTTCGCGTTCGGCATCGGCAGCTCGGTCAACCACTACCTGCTCGACGAGATTTCGCGCGAAGGTCGCGGCGAAGTCGAATACGTTTCGCCGTCGGATGACGGTTCAGCCGCCGCGCGGAGATTCTACGAGCGCATCAGAAACCCGCTGCTGACGGACGTTGCGCTCGAATTTCAGGGCGTCCAAACGGCGGAAATTTTCCCGCAGCGAATCCCCGATTTGTTCGACGCCAAGCCCGTCGTAGCGGTCGGCAGATACGCGCAGGGCGGGCGCGGCAAAGTCATCCTGCGCGGAAAAATGCAGGGACAGCCTTTTTCCAGAGAAATCGAGGTCGATTTTCCCGAACAAAATGCGCGCAACGACGTGCTGGCGACGCTCTGGGCGCGGCGGAAAATCGCCGAATTAACGCGGCAGAATTTGCCGGGCAGCAGTGACCCCGCGCAAAAGAGCGAGACGAAAAACGATGTGGAACAGGCGATTATGAATCTCGGTCTGGAATTTCGCCTGCTCACGCCCTACACGTCCTTTGTCGCCTTTGACGAGCAGATGGTCACCGACGGCACGCAAACCCGAAAAGTAGAAGTGCCGGTCGCGGACGTCGAAAATGCGCCGATAAATGCGAGATATGTGACGCAGCTCGGTCAGACGACAGGCGTCAGCGCCTCGGTAACGATTGTCGATACCTCGACGGGAATTGACTCGACCAGCACCTCGATTGTCACGACGCGCGAAGTAACTTCGTATATCGACCGCGGGAAAGGTATGCAGGCGGCTTTTTCCACAGCCGGCAACGTGGCGCAGGTCAATGAAAACCGGAGTCGTTTCCAGCCGGGTTTAATTTCCGTCACCGGGCAGCGACCGACTTCAAATTATTTTACAATTGACGAATTGAGCGCGAACACGGGCGCGGCGGCTGACGAGACTTCCGTTTCCGGCAATATCGGCGCGCTGCCGAATCTGACGGCGGCTGGCGGAACTAATTCGCTGACCGCGCTGGACGCGACGACCGAAGTCACACTTCGCACGCTGGCGGACACCAAAGAAGGACGCGCCGCCGGAGCGACGATTAATTTCGTTTCCAAACGCGGCAACAATAACTACCGCGGCTCGCTGTTTGAAACTTTCGGCAACGAGGCGTTTAACGCCAACGACTTTTTCGCCAATTCGCGCGGGCTTTCGCGCCCGGCGGCGCGGCTGAATCAATTCGGCGGAACGCTCGGCGGCTTTCTGCGCAAGGATAAAGCGTGGTTTTTCGGGAATTACGAAGGCTTGCGGCTGCGCCAGCCCGCGTTTTCGATTTCCGAAGTTCCGGGTCTCGCCTCGCGGCAAAACGCGGCGGCTGCAAACGTGCGCCCGCTGCTCGACGCTTTTCCCGTTCCGAACGGTCGTCTGACGGCAAACGGCTTTGCCGAATTCGCCGCGACTTTTACCAACCCGGCGGCGCACGACATTTTCGGATTGCGGATTGACGCGCAGCCGCTTGACGAGCTGAGCGTCAGCGGAAGATATAATTTCTCGGATTCCAAAGCGTCGCTGCGCGGCGAAGGAGATTTTTCGCTGAACACGCGGCGAAATCTCGATGCCCGCTCAAGCTCGCTTTCGCTGCTCGCGACCTATACTTTATCGAATTCAGCCGTCCTCAACGCCCGCGCAAACTTCAGCCGCAGCAATCTCGCGCAGAGCTTCGCGCTCGACGATTTCGGCGGCGCAAACGTTTCGCCCTTAATCTCTAACGCTGCCGCCGGCTCGCCTTTCAGTTTTCTGAAATTCGATTTGGCGGGAAAAAATTCCGCGCTGGCTGCCGGCAGTCAGACCGAAACGACAATCAACCAGTTTCAGGTAAACGGCGCGCTCGAATGGGTTGTAAACAACAACACGCTTGCGTTCGGCGCGGATTTTCGCCGTCTTTCGTTCGACGTCGGGGCGCAACCCGCCGAGCGAAGCGTTTTGTTTTCCGGCGTTAACACGAGCGGAACGGCTCTGAGAATCAACGAGTTAACCAGAACGGGCGGGCGCGCTTCGGCGCTCGAAAATCTCTCGCTTTTCGGGCAGGACGCGTGGCGCGTGTCGTCGAATCTCAACCTGAGCTTCGGCTTGCGCTGGAATATGGATTTTGCGCCGGAGACGGGCGCGGGAAATATAAATTTCCGCAACGCGTCGCCGCAGATGCGCGATATGCTTAAAAATCTCGCGCCGCGCGCCGGTTTCGCCTTCGACCCGTTCGGGAGCGGCAAAAGCGTTCTGCGCGGCTCAGCCGGGTTGTATTACGATTTCGGCAACGCGGCGGCAAGCGAGGTCTTCGCCAATTCGTTCCCGTTCGTCGCGGGCGGAAATTTCGCGCGAAACGTCAACTGGACGGCTTCGCCGACGAGCGCCTTCAAGCCGCTGATTGCCTTTGACGCCGATTTGCGGACGCCGCGCGCGTGGAAAATCTTCGCCGAATACCAACAGGAGATTTTTGATAACAACGTCGTGACCGTCAATTATACGGGCGCGTTCGGGCGCGGGCTTTTGCGGACGCGAACGTTTTTAAACGCCGACCCCGATTATAATTTCGCGCGCCTGGCGACCTCGGACGGCGAATCCGATTATCACGCGGCGAACCTGCTTTACGACAAACGTTTTTCGCAGGGATTTTCAATTTCGGCGCGCTACACGCTCGCCAAATCGCTCGACAATTTTTCGCTCGACACTTTCCGGCGGAATCTTTTTGTCGGCGAGAATTTGAGCGACGAGCGCGCCGCGTCCGACTTCGACGCGCGGCATCAGTTTGCCGTTTACGGCGCATACGATATTCCGGCGGCTTTCGGCGACAGCGGCTCGCTGAATTTTCTCACGCGAGACTGGATGATTTTCGGCTTTGCCAACGCGCGCACGGCGCTTCCGGTCAATGTTACATACGCCCGCGTGAATGATTTCGGCGTTCAGCTTCTGCGCCCGGATTTGATTGCCGACGCGCCGCTTTATATTGCCGATGCGAGCGGCGGAAAACAAATCAATCCGGCGGCGTTCTCAATTCCGGTTGAGGGCGGCGGTGAAAGACAGGGCACGCTCGGCAGAAACGCCCTGCGCGGATTCCCGTTTTTCCAGTTGGATTTGGGCTTGGAGAGGCGTTTTCGTTTCGGCAACGAGTCGAATCTGCGGTTGACGATGACAATTTTAAACGTGCTGAACCGGGCGAATTTCGCCGATATGAGCGGCAATCTCGGAACGCTCGCGGCGGATTCGGGCGGAAATTATTTTGTCGCGAACAGCTATTTCGGTCAGGCGACTTCGACCTTCGGCAGCCGAAACTTTACGCCGTTCTACCTTTACGGCGGCGCGCGGACGATTCAGTTTTCGGCGAAATATGTTTTTTAGGAGTTTCGAGTAAAATCAAAAACAAGAGAAGCGCGCCGCAGCGGAAGTATAGTTTGCTAAATCTAATGAGACTCACTTCTCTTGTTTTTAGTGTAAAGTCCGTTTTTGATTATTCTAACCAATCACATCAAATCGTGTTATTCAATCCGGTATCAAATCGAGCGGAAACTTCTGAAGTATTGTATGTAGATTTTCAGTTGCAATACACTCGCACTGAAGCTCTCTCGAGATGAGATTAGCGATAATTATCGACAGCGTAGTAAGCCATTTATCCGAAACCGCCTTATCGTATTTGCCTAAATAGTCAAAGCTAACTTCATAATCATATTCAGAGAATTCTATTGCGTCGTCTTCGTAAGCCACAGACGCAAATAAACTTACGCCTGTTCCCAAAACCTCTGTCGAATAAATCTCGTAATCGGTAGAATCGACCTTTTCCAATGGAGAATTTAAAAACTTCTGCAAGCAATTTTTAAGACTCTCCAATGAATTTTTCTTTTTTACCAGGACGGAATAACTTACGCTCATAAATATTCGGGATTAAAACGACTTTGCACACGAAGGAACACGAAAAAAGCACAAAAAAAGAAAGAAAATAGTCCACAGATGAACACGGATAGGCAAGCAAAGCCTCAGATTTCAGATTTGAAATCTGAAATTTAAGATTGCAAATCCGTTTCTTATCTGTATTTATCCGTGTTCATCTGCGGACAAATTTTCTTAATTCTTCTTTCGCGTTCTCCGTGCGCTTTCCCGGCTAAATTTCACAATCGTTTCGCAGAGCGGGAAATTATTTAAAAACGCCTTCGCCGAGAAAGTTTTGGCGCAGATAGGAAATCGTGTCCTGCAAGGTTTCCTGCGCGTCGCGCGGGCTGAAATTCAATTCTTCGGCGGCTTTCGTCGAATCGAAATACCAGAAATATTCGGCTTGCTCGACTTCTTTCGGCTGGACGGGCGAGGTTCTGTTCCAGTTTCTGAAAACCGATTCAATCAGGCTCGCGCCGGTCATCGCCAGCTTTTTCGGCACGCGCAGCATCGGCGCCGAAACGCCGGAAAGCCTTTCGAGCCGCCCGAAAAATTCTCTGAAAGTCATATTCGCCGCGCCGAGCAGGTATTTTTCCTGATGATTTCCCTTTTCCAGTGCGTTCAGAAAAGCCTCAGCCGCGTCGCGCGCATCGACGAACGAAAGCCCGCCCGACGGCGTATACGGAATTTTCCGGGCGAGGAAATCCAGCACCGGCTTGGTCGAGCTTAATCTTTCGTCCTCGGTTCCCAGAAGCAGCGACGGGTTCAGGATAACGAGCTTCAAGCCCTTGCCGTCGAAATTTTCGAGCGCCGTTCGCTCCTGATAATATTTCGAGGCGTAATAAGCCCAGCGCGAGATGATTTCGACCGGCGCGGGATAGGTTTCGTCCAGAATTTCCTCGGTTTCCGAAACGGCAATCGTGCCGCTCGACGAAGCCAGAATCAGTGTTTTCGCGCCCGCTTCTTTCGCCGCCTCGCACAAAATCCGCGTTCCCTGCACGTGAATTTTGTTCATCGCCGCCGCGTCCTGGTTATCGCGCGAAACTCGTCCGGCGAGATGATAAACGGCGGAAACGTTTCTGACGGCGCTTGCCACGTCTTCGCGATTCGTCACCGAGCCTTCGGCGGCTTCGACGCCCGCGTCTTTCATCCATTCGGGAACGCTCGACGCCATCACGCGCAGATTTTTTTCGCCCCTGGCTAGAAATTGCCGGACGATGTGCGTGCCTAAAAACCCGGTTCCGCCGGTGATTAAGATTTTCTTTTCGGTTTTAGCTAATGCTTTTGTTTTTTTTGCTGCCATTTATTTTTCGCGTGTCAATCAGAATTTTTACGCTGCGGAAAGTTACGTTTTCAGTTTAGATTAGTATAAATACAATAAAAAACTTT
>JALZHR010000114.1 GCA_030860665.1 Acidobacteriota bacterium | reverse complement strand
GGCTGCGCTATCGCGTCGAATCGCGTTTTACCGAAGCCGTGACGCGGGAAGTAATCCGGCGCGGGCGCGGTTTGAAAGTGCAGGGAAGCCGCGAAAACGCCGACGCGGTTATCGAAGGCACGATTCGTGATTTCAATTTCACGGGCGTTCTGCTCGACCGCGAAGGTCGCGCGCGCATTTATGAAGTAACGATTGTCGTAGCCGTCACCGTCAGAGATTTGCAGGAGAACAAGATTCTGTTCGACAATCAGAATTTTATTTTCCGCGACTCGTTCGAGTTTTCCGAAGACCCGCGCTCGTTTTTTAACGAGGAAGACCCGGCGGTCGAGCGAATGGCGCGCGCCTTTGCCGAATCGGTCGTTTCCTCAATCGTCAACGGTCTCGGCGTAAAAGAAGAGAAAAAGGGAACTTAAAGAAACGCGGAATGCGAAACGCGGAACGCGGAATTTATGAAAATTTTGAGTTTTGAGTTTTGAACTTTGAATTAACGATTTCCGAATAACTTAAAACTCAAAACTCAAAATTCAAAACTTTTCTTCGTTCATCGTTCCGCGTTCCGCATTCAACGTTTATTTTTATGGCTGTTTTAGCGAGAGAAGATTTACGAAACCAGTTGAAGCGCGGCGAGATTGCGCCGGTTTACCTGCTTTTCGGCGATGAAACTTACCTGCGCGACTTGGCGGCGAAAATCATCGCCGACCGTGCTCTGAGCGATTCCAGCCTGCGCGAATTTAACGAAACGGTTTTCAGCCTCGCCGATTCCAAAATCGAATACGCGTTGTCCGCCGCCGAGCAGATGCCGATGATTTCCTCGCGCCGCGTCGTGCGCATCACGGAAGTCGTCGTTTCGGCGAGCGGAAAAAAAGAGACTCTGAAAGAAGACGACGAAGCCGTCCTGATGCGTTATCTGGCGCGTCCTTCGGAAACGAGCGTCGTGATTTTCGTCGCCGACGAGCTGGACAAGCGGCGGAAAATTTCCAAGCTGCTGCTCGATAACTGCGTTTCGGTCGAATTCACGCCGCTTTCCGATAATGAACTAATCGACGAGGTGAAAAAACAACTCAAAAAATCGAACGCCCAAATCGAAGACCGCGCCGCGCGCCAGCTCATCGGCTTGGTCGGAAACGATTTGCAGAAATTGATGACGGAAACCGAAAAACTGGCGACCGCCGCGCTGCCCGATTCGCTGGTTACGTTCGAGCTGGTCGAAGAATTGGTGCCGAATTCGCGCGAGCTTTCAAATTTCGAGCTGACCGATTATCTGCTGGCGAAAAACCGCACGCGGGCTTTGCAGATTCTGCACAAGATTCTCGACGACGGAGCCGAGCCGCTGATGCTGCTCGGCTTGATTGCGAATAATTTTCACCGGCTTTTTCTGGCGAAGGAATTGATGAGAAACGGGGTTGACCGCACGGAAGTGGCGCGCACGATGCGGCTGCCTTTCGGCAAACAGGAAGAATTTCTGGCGACCGCGCGCCGCGCCGACGCCGAAAGGCTGGCGTGGAATCTAAAGCGCATCGCGCAAGCCGATTTAGCCATTAAAACCTCACAGGCGACGCCGCGCCTGCAAATCGAAATGCTCGTCTGCGAACTGACCAAATAGAAAAGCCGCAAAGAAAGTTTAGCCACAGAGAGAAGGAAAACGCGGAACGCGAAACGAGGAAATAAAAATAAATTCATCGTTTAGCGTGCATAATTCATCATTCTCTTTTTCTGTGCGGCTAAATTTCTTTGCGGCAAAAAAAGACAGAAGCGAGTTTTACGTCGCTCCTGTCGTGCAGTCAAAGGAGAAAAACTAAAAAGAAACTACTCTGGTGAGAGTTTACTTATTTATTACTTGCTTATTGGGATGCTTTATTGTTGACGTGCCCGGTCAAACGCGATTTATAGCGAGCCGCCGTGTTTTTGTGCAGAATGCCTTTGTTGACCGCTTTATCAATGGCGGAAATCGTCGGCACGAGCAATTCCTGGCTTGCCTGCACGTCGGCTCCGGAAAGAGCTGTGCGAAGCTTCTTAATCTGCGTGCGCAGGCTGCTGCGGTTGCTGCGGTTAACGAGACGGCGCTTTTCGTTTTGTCTGACGCGCTTTTCGGCTGATTTATGATTAGGCATTAAAAATCTCCGTGTATATCCAAAGTGAAAATATTCTCAATCAGAGAAAACATTAAGTATAAATTTTAGACCCGACGATGTCAAGCAAGGTGAAAACTGAGAAGTGATAGCTGATATCTGCTTTTATTTCACTATCAGTTATCAGTTATCAGTTAATAATCTACTTTTGAAGCGACGCCGTGCATTGCATCGACCAGAAGGACGACAATCGGCGGGTAGAAAATAAATTCGAGTCTTAAGGTCGGCGAGAAAAGATGCGGCATCGAAGCGGCGATAAACATTTCCAGATAATTTCCGATGACCATTCCGACGCCGAGGCTGACGCCGATGCCGACCAGCAGAAACGCCAGCGCCGTCAGTCGCGAATACGGGCGCGTTTCTTCCTCGATTTCTCCGAGAATCGAATCGTGCAGCCGCCGGTTCTGATACGTGTAGTGGTCGAGCCCGGCGCGCAGCCGACCGAACAGGTGAACGACGCCCGTGATAAAAAGCGTCAGCAGAATAATCTTGCCGATAATTTCCGAGTTCGACCAGAATTTCGGTTTGAAAATGGCGACGAAACAAGTCGAAAGAAACAGCGCGACGATAGGGAAAATCACTTTTTGCAGCGCGAGAACTTCCTGGCGCTCGGCGTCGATGATGCTGTCGACGATTCGGTTATAGCGATTCTCGTAAGCGATTCGGCGCAGGCGGCTGGCGTGCGAATTGTCGGAATACATAACCGAATCGGAATCGTGAATCGAGCCGCTGCCGTTGCTGTCGCTATGAAAGGCTTTAAAATACTGTCTGTCGTAATAGGCTCGCTCCTGCGGATTGCTCAAAACCTCGTAGGATTTGGCTATCAAAGCAAATTCGCGCGTAGCTTCTTCCGTCCCGCCGTTCACGTCCGGGTGCATTTTGCGCGCGAGACGACGATAAGCCGATTTTATTTCAGCCGCAGAAGCCTCAGGTGAAACTTTTAAGACTTTGTAATAATCCACCATCGCTTTTTGTAAAGGAGAGCCGGAGAGAACAGTGCAAGCCGCCAGCCTTTTCAGGCAAAGTGATTATAGCACAAATCGGCGTAACGAAAAATCTTTTTGCGCGCCTTTCGCAAAGCCTTTACCCGACCGATTCTCTTTAGAAAACAACGCTGTGTAGATGATATATACTCGTCAATTGTTGCCGCAAATTTAATCGAGCGCATCGATTTGCAGCCCGACCGGATTCGCGCCCGAAAGCTTCACCGCATCGACCACCTTCGCCACCTCGCCGTAGGAAAAATTCTTCGGCGCTTTGATAAAAACCGTCTTCTGAACTTTCTCCTCGTTCGACAAATCCTGCCGTCCCGACAAATTCTCATCATAAATGCCGTCCCGCAAACGCCGCTCGAAAATTTCCGCCAGCTCCGCCGTCAAAACCTCCGGCTCGGCAATCGTTCCCAAACCGTTTTCCTGATTCAGCGTCAGCGTCGAATCGGGATTGACGCGCACAATCAAAGCGTTTGGATGAGTTTTCAATTTTTCCGCATCCGGCGACGGCTCAGCCGGAACCTTCGCCTTAAAAGCGGCGGGCTTCGACGGCGAAATCACCATAAAAATAATCAAAAGAACGAGCAAAACGTCGATTAAAGGCGTGACATTGATATTCGGCTTGGCTTCGGACATAAAAAGCGTTCCTCCTTTTCAAAAACTTGCCCGATTAGACACCGGAAAAAAGAAAAAGTTCCTCTATTGACGGAAAAAAAAGTATTTAGCTTAACGCCTCTGCATTCGCGCCAATCGAATTGAGCAAAGCCTTTGCCTTGATGAGCGTTTCTTCGTATTCCTTTTCGGGAAGGCTGTCGATGACGATGCCGCCGCCGACGTTGAAGACGGCTTCGCTGTCGCGGACGACCATTGTGCGGATGGCGACGCTTAAATCCAGCGAGTTGAGAGCGCTGAGTGCTGAGTGCTGAGCGCTGAGCGCCGAATTCGGGATTGAATAGCCGATTGCGCCCATTGAAAGTCCTCGCGGGGCGGTTTCGATTTCGTCTATGATTTGCATCGTGCGGATTTTGGGCGCGCCGGTGATTGAGCCGCAGGGGAAAACGGCTTTGATTATATCGGGGAACGCGATTTCGGGGCGCAGCTCGCCGGAGACGGTCGAGACGAGGTGAAAAAGCGTCGGGTGTTGTTCCAAATCGCAGAGCGTTTCGACGCGGACGCTGCCGAAGCGGCAGATTCTGCCGAGGTCGTTGCGTAACAGGTCAACTATCATCACGTTTTCGGCGCGGTCTTTTTCCGAGCTTAACAATTCGCGTTTCAGCCGCTTGTCCTCCGCAAAGGTTTTTCCGCGTGGGCGCGTGCCTTTTATCGGCGAAGTCGTGATAATGCGGCTGCATCGCTGCGGAGATGTTTCCGCGGTTTGCGTTCCGCATCCGTCAATCGAAAAGAATCTTTCGGGCGAGGCGGAAATTACCGTATCGTTTTTTCTTTGCAGAAAGGCGGCGAAAGGCGCGGGATGGTTCTTTCGCAGGCGGCGGAAGATTTCGGCGGGCGCGAGATTTTCGGGAAGCCCGGCGCGGATTTGCTGCGTCAGGTTGGTCTGGTAAGTGTCGCCGCGCCGGATGCGCTCTTTGATTTCCTCGATTGCTTCGATATAGCTTTCTTTGGTGAAGTTCGAGAAGATTTTCGATTTCGGCAAAGCGTCGATTGATTTTACGGGTTCGAGCGGTCGGCTGACGGCTCGCTCGATTTCGTCAAACTTACTTTCGTTTCCGACGAGAAAAGTTTTCCGCGCGTCGTAATCGTGGACGATTAAACAATCGAAAAGAGCCAGAAAAATGTCCGGCTCGCCGGAATTCGGGAATTCCTTCGGGCGCGGCTCGATATTTTCGAGCTTTAAGCCGAAATCGTAGGCGATAGTGAAAATCGCAAACGTGTTTTCGCGTGCCAGATTTTCGTTTAAAACCGCGAGCGACGCGCCCGCGTCCGCTTCCCCGATTTCCAGAGTCTCGACCGGATTAAAGCCCGCAATCAAAAAATGCGAGCCGAGATGCCCCGCGCCGCAGCTATCCAGAAGACAGAGATTTTTCTCTTTCGGCAGATTGAGCAGGGCGGCGACCAGGCGCTCGGCTGAAATGGAAATTTCGCGCACGGCTGAGATTCTAACACGAAAGATTTAGCCGCGCGGAACACGGATTAAAGAATACGATGAAGGCGGAATGCGGAACGATGAACAATTTTTGCGCGGAAACTTTGCGGGAAACGCTTTTTAATCGTCTTCGGCGAGCCTGCGCGTCGCCGGTTCTTCGCCGCCTTGCAGAACGCGCGTGGTTTGCTCGGATTTCTGCGCGGCGGTCTGGTGCAGGGACGCCGTTTGAGCGGATATAAAATCCTCTTCGGCTACGGTCAGCTCGCCGACTGGCTGCTGCTGGCGCGTCTGTTGCTGCTGCTGGCGGTGCGGTGCTTTGTTTAACTTTTGTTCTCCGGTTTGCCGGGATGTCGCGCCGCCGCTTTCCAGGTATGCGGTTAGCACGCGCGACAACTGCCGGGTCAGCAGCGCGACGATGCCGAAAACGACGAGCGTAAAAACTATCAGAAAAACGACCGTCTCAGCCGGAACGCTGCCCCGGCTCATAAGTTCGATGGAGAAAAAGAAGATTGTGACCAGACCCGCGACGCCGACCAGCGCAATCACGCCCGCCAGCACCATTATAATCCCGAACAATCGCGGCGGCGCTCCCGTCGCTTCATCCGCCGCCGCCGCGAGATTCGCCCCGCAGCGGTTGCAGTAACGCAAGCCTTCCTGTACCTCCGAGCCGCAAGCCGAACAATACATATTTTTCCGCCTCTCCAAGCCTGAAATGGGAAACACATCATAATTCAGATTGCGCTTGAAAAACAAGCCGGAGCACGGAAAAAAAATTTAACCCAAAGGCACACACCGGCAACGACACAGGGAAAGGAATTAACAGGGATGGTGGGATAGACAAGGATAAGAAATAGATTTTATTTATCCCTGTTTATCCTGCCATCCCTGTTAATTCCTTTCTCTGCGTCCTTGCGTTAAGATTCATTCGCTATTGGAAGCGCGCATCTCGGCAATCATCGACGCGATTGTTTCTTTCAGATGTTTGATGACGGCTTCGTATTTCTGATCGTCGGTCATTTCCGTGCTGACGATGTCTCTGGCGTAGAACGGCTTGCCGAAACGGAGCTTCACTTTCGCCGGGCGAATCCGCCACGAGGCGCGCGCCCAGACCTTGTGCAAGCCGTCGAGCGCGACGGGCAGAATCGGCAAATCGAGTTCGGTCGCCAGGATTGCCGCGCCCTTTTTAAATTCGTGCAGCCTGCCGTCAAAAGCGCGCTCGCCTTCCGGGTAAATGTTCAGCACCTTGCCGCCTTTCAAGCCCGCCGCGCCCGCTTTCATCGCACGCATCAACTGCGTGTCCGGATCAATCGGCACGACGTTCAGCATCCGCGAGAGCCAGCGCATCAAAGCGTTTTGGAAAAATTCGCTCGCGCCGACGTGAAACGTGTGGCGAAAAATGTCGAGCGGGTAAAGCGAGCAGACGACGAACGGGTCCAGAAAACTCTGGTGATTCGGGCAGACGAGAAACGGTCTTTGCATCCCGCGCAGATTTTCGATGCCGCGCACCTCGAGCCGCGTGAACGGCGTGAAAACAAGATTGAAGGTTTTATAAACCAGCCACGCGAAAGTCGAAAAAATCGGGCGATCTTTTAAAACGTAGCGGATTTCGGGCAAATCCGTGCCGGTTTCGCTCACGATTTTCGTCCAGTTCAGTTTGGCGGAAATATCGACGCTCGTCTCGGCTTCGCCCGCGTGTTTGCGGACAAGCTCGACGGCGTCGGTGACGGTCAGGGCTTTGGCGGCTTCGTCGCCGTCGAACTCGATGCCGAAAGCCTGTTCGAGCGAGGCGAAAACCTCGGCGCGGGCGAGCGAATCCAAGCCCAAATCGATTTCCAGATTCATCGCCGGATGAATCGTTTCGGCGTCCTTCGCGTTTTTTCTGATTGCCGCCGCGACCGCTCGCCCGGCGTTTGAATCGAGCAGATTTTCGTCTTCCGGCGACAATTTCCATTGCTGCGGGTCGCGCGCCTGCCGCGTCGAAAGCGCGCCGGACTCGATTTCCTTTTGCAATTCAAAACGGCGAATCTTGCGCGTCGCCGTGCGCGGCAGCGGCTCGATGCGGATGATGTAATCGCGCACGCGTTGATATTCGGGCAATTCGCGCCCGAGATTGTCCAGCTCGTGACGAATCGCCTCGCGCGAGTTGGCGATGTTGTTCGCCTTTAAATAAGCGAAATCGGGAACGATGACGGCGGCGAGCTTTTCCGCGCCCGCGTGCCGCGCCGTTTCGTCTTTAACGCCGAGAATCGCCATTTCCTCGACCAGCGGCGTTTTCAGGTAATGCACTTCCAAATCTTCCGGGTGCACGTTTTTTCCCGAAGGCAGAACGATAACGTCCTTCGCGCGCCCGACGATATACAGGTGACCGTCCTTATCGAATTTTCCCAAATCGCCGGTGCGAAACCAGCCGTCTTCGGTGAAGGTCTGGCGCGTGGCTTCCTCGTTTTTGTAATAGCCTTTGAAAACCATCCCGCCTTTGATTAAGACTTCGCCGATGCCTTCGGCGTTCGGTTCATTCAGCTTCACCTGGGCGTTGACGAAGGGCTTGCCGACCGAGCCGACGCGGTTGTCGTCTTCATAGGTCGCCGTCGCCGCGCCCGAAGTTTCGGTCAAGCCGTAGCCTTGCAGGATGTTGAAGCCGAGCTTGTGAAAATCGAGCGCCACGGCTTCGTCAAAACGCGAGCCTGCCGTAATCGCAAAACGCAGGTTGCCGCCGAAACCTTCGTGAACCTTCCCGAAAAATTTTTTGCCCGCGTTTATTTTAAACGTATTGCGCAGAAAGCCGTTTGCGGCGAACATCGTCCGGAAAATCATCTGCACGGGCTTCGGCTGCGTCTCGACGGCGTCGAAAATCTTTTTGTGAAACAGATACCAGAGACGCGGCACGGTCGTCAGAATCGTCGGCTTGAAGTTTTTCATCGCTTCGGAAAGCTCGGCGGGCGTCAGCTCTTTCAGATAGCCGACCTCGCAGCCGTAAGTCGTCGCCGTCCAGAGATTGACGATTTGCAGGTAGACGTGAAAAAGCGGCAGAAGGCTGAGGATTTTATCGTTTTCGGTCAGGCGCAGAACCTCGTTGATGCCGTCCAGCTCGGCGATGATGTTTTCGTGCGTCAGGGGAACGCCTTTCGGCGTGCCGGTCGTCCCTGACGTGTACATCAAAAGCGCCGCGTCGTCGCCGCTCGCCGTGGGAATTTTCTGCGCGAATTCGGCGGGAAATTCCGTTTTCGTCCAGTCTTCAAAAGATTGAAAACCGTTGGTCTCGTTTTCCATTCGCCACGCGACCGCCGTAATCGGGCGACCGAGCTTTTCCTCGATTTGCCGGAATTTTTCGGTTTCGTCCGCCGAGAGAAAAGCGAGCTTCGCCTCGGAGTTTTCGAGAAAATTCGTCAGCGTTTCGATTTCGCCGTGCGGGTCGAGCGGAACGCAGACCGCGCCGCGATAAAGCGCGGCGAGATACGCGATTTCCCAGCACGGGTGATTTTCGCCGATGAGCGCGATTTTATCGCCGAACCGGATGTTTTCCCGTTCCAGCCGGTAAGCCACGGCGCGAACCTGCCGGAGCAGCTCGCCGAAAGTGTAAATTTCCGAGTCGTCGCCGACGACGCGCATCGCAACCTTTTCCGGGCGGCGCTCGCAGGATTCGATAAAACGCCGGTTGAATGATTTGCTCATAAACTATTCTTTCATTTTAACAAACTCGTGATAGCCGCAAAGAGGCGGCGCGTCAATCATCGCCTTGCCGTCGGAATGTCTTCCGAGACGGCAGCTGATTTTCAGCTTGTTCTCATTCACGATTCGGGCGGTAATATTCGCTCTCGCGTCTCCTGAGCTATCGTCGTCAAACCGCGCTGAATTGCCGTCGATGTCGAAGCGATAATTCCATTCGTAGGATTTGCCGCTCGCGCTCGACAGCTCGGACTTCAGTAGATTGTCCGCGCCGAAGTCGAGAATAAACTTCGGCGCGGCGGTTGATTCCCATTTGCCGTAAATAAGATGCTTCGGCTTTCGGCTCGCGCACGAAACCAAAACAAAAAAGGTCAAAAGTATAAAAAACAAGCTTTTCATACGAATCATAGTTTAGGAACGCGAACCTTTAACGCTCCGGGCACAATCTCGAAAATCGCCGGGAGCTTTCCGGGCAGCTCGCCGTCGGTTTCCAGCCGGATTTCTTTTTTTGAATCGGCGGGTTTTACCTCGACTCGTTTGGCGTTGATGTGCTTGACTTCCTCCAGATTCAGATGCGAGCCGTTGTAGAGCGTGTAGGCGTTCAGCAGAATTTTCGCCGTACGCATATCGCCGATATTGACGATGTCGAAAAAGCCGTCGTTCAATTGCGCGTCGGGCGCGATTTTCATCCCGCCGCCGAAATAGCGCGAATTGGCGACGGCGAAATTTATCGTGTTCAGCGTTTTTTCCTCGCCGTCGTCGATTTTTACGCGGACGGTCGTAAAGTTTAGCTCCAGAACTTCCTGCAAGGTCGAAAAGGCAAACGTCGCCTTGCCGCGCAATAAATCGTGCGGCAGCCACTCGAATTTATTTTTCGTTTTGACACGCTCGATAATCGCCGCGCTCAAGCCGAAGCTGGCGACGTTCAGAAAATAACGCGAAGTTTCCGCGCCGTCGTGATTTAAGAACGTCACGCGCCCGACGTCGATTTTCTTCGTTTCGCCGGTTTGCAAGCCTTTCGCCGCCTCGCGCGCGCCGGTCGGCATCTGGAGCGTCCGGCGAAAATCGCCGCCCGTTCCCGACGGCAAAACGCCCAGCTCGATTTCCCCGGCGTTATCCGATTCCAGAATCCCGTTCGCCACCTCGTTAATCGTGCCGTCGCCGCCGCAGGCGATGATAAATTTTCTGCCCTGCGCCGCGCCGCGCTTCGCCAGCAGGATGCCGTCGCCCGGTTTTTTAGTAAAGGCGACCTGAAACGCGCCGAAATGCGCGCGCAAATCCGAGGCAGCCTGCGCCCATCGATTCTCGGTCGAACCCGAAGCCGATTTCGGATTGACGATGACCAGCGGAAGATTGGAATTATTTGACATTCAGCCAAAGTGTAAGAAAAATTTAATAACTTCGCAAAGGAATTTTTACAAGCCGCCCGCATTCAGGTTAGAATTCGACAGAATTTTTTAATTAAAAAGGAAGCTTCCAATGACCAGGACGATTTTTTCTCTGCTTTTTATCACCGCAGTTTTCGCTTTTTCCGGCAAAGCGCAAACGCCCGCTCCGTCGCCGACGCCGATGCCGACACCGCCGCCGCTGATTCCCGATACGATTCCGATAATGAATCCGGCACAGTTTAACTGGGCGTTTAACGATAAAACCGCGCCGGAAGCCGAAGCGCGGCTGAAAAAAATTCCCGAAGCGCAGCAAACCGACTCGGACGTCAATATTCGCATCGAATTGATTGAATATTACGAGCGGAAAGAGACGCCCGAAGCGAAAAAAGCGTTGCAGGAGCATCGCTTGTGGCTCGTGCGCCATCGACCGGAAAAAATGTACTACCGCGAGCTTGGCTGGTGGGTGAGCGCGGAAGACGCGAAGAATCCCGATTACATCGCGCTCAAAAACGAATGGCTGCGGCAGATTAGCCTAAAAAAGACGAACGATAAAATTCGCCTCAGCGCGGCTGAGTTTCTGGACGACCTCGACGGGCTGCTCGCCGAACAAATTCTCAGGGAAGGTCAGCAGCATAATCCGAATCTCTACGAGTATTCCGAGCATTTAATGAGGCTTTATGAAATTGGAGTCGACGGCGCAATCAGCGATTATGAATCGTCCCAAAACGGCGGCGGCGGTGATGCCGCGATTGACGCCGCGCTCAGAAAGCTTTTAGCCGAAGGCGAAAAAGCCCTGGCGATTATCTCGAAGGACGAAGACCGGGCGCGAAGCAGCGAGCGCATCCAGCTGCTGGCGCGACTTGCCGCAGTGGCGCTCGATTTAAACGATTTGAAAAAAGCCCGCGTTTTTTCCGAAACGATTTTAAACGGGACGAAGGACGAGACCGGCGCGACGACGTGGCTGGACGCGGGCAAAGCGATTTTCTACGGCAACAATCTGCTCGGGCGCGTCGTGCTGCGCGAAGGCAACACGGCGAAAGCCAAAGAACATCTTCTGGCTTCCATCACGTTTTCCGAAGAAAGCGATTTCGAGCTGGAAACGCCGGAACTGGATTTAGCCGCCGAGCTGCTCGCCAAAGGCGAAAAACAAGCGGTGCTCGATTATCTGGCGCGGCTTGAAAAGCTCACGACCGAAGACGAACACCTTAAAATCTTTCGCCGCTGGCAGAGATTAATCCGGCGCAATTCGTTTCCGTATTGGAAAGGCGACAGGTTTTAATTTTTTTTAAGCCCGAAAATCTGCCTGTCCTGTTCCGCCAGCTCGCCGATTTTCTGCATCAGGAAGTCGGCGATTTCCTTGTGCGTGCGTAAGGAGTCGCGCTTTTCGTAAAACTCAGAAAGCTCCAGCGGCTCGCCGAAGTGGACGCGGATTTTCTCGCCGCCGCGCCAGTTTCCCGCGACCTGTTTCGGCAAATCGTTTCCTAAGCCCGCGATAAAAACCGGCACGACCTGCGGGCGCGCGCTCAGAATCACTTTCCCGATGCCGGGCTGAGCGGGTAAGAATTCATACGGGTCGTCGTTCAGATTGCGCTTGCCTTCCGGGTGAAAGCCGATGATGTTCGGCTTCGGTTCAGAGCAGATTTGAATCAGGCGGCGCAGCGAAAATTTGTCGAACTCGCGTTTTTTCATCTCGCCAGCCTCGCGAAAAAACGGCGGATACATCGAAAACCAGCCCATCACCAGATTGACGAACCAACCGGCGGGCGAATCGTAGAAAAATTTCGCGCGGACGGGAAAAAACAATTGAAAGCGGCGCGGCGTGCGGCGAAAAAGCGTCGTCGAGACGACGTACATATCGAAAAACGAGCGGTGATTGGAGACGAGCAGAATCGGGCGACCGGCGTCGGTTTTCGCGAAATTTTCCAGCCCGAAAACGTTCATCAGATTGTAGGTCGAAATCTGAATCCAGAGCGAGCCGACATGGCGCTGGCAAAAAGTCCAGAAGCGCTTCCACGCGCCCTGATTCATCCTGTGAGTCAGCCGGAAACCGAATTTTTCAATTCCCGAAAGAACCGAGATTTCTTCGGCGGTCGGCGCGAGCGGCGCGGCTGATTTTCGCTCGATTTCGGCGTCGCGGTCGGTGCTCAAAGCGTTTTCGGTCATCGCAGAAATTATAGCGCAAACAGCCGAAGAGATTGAAACCGGAAATTAACGGGCAACCTTTTGCGGCTTCGCTTATTCTAAATGCCGAATTTTGCGGAAAATATCGGCAAAAACATTCATATCGCCCGGCGGAATTTCAGAAATTTTTACATAAGCGGGCAGTTTTCCTCATCACAAAACTTGTGTTTCGGCTTTAAATTTCATAAAGTTATAAATACTCTTTCTACAACACCGATACTTTTTCCCCGTTGTAGCTTTTTTTTCATAATCAATTAAATCCGTCAAGCAGGGTCAGCAGCAATCATTTTTTTTTATAATCTCGAATTGAATTTCGGGATAAATTCTTAAGGAGTAAACCCATAGATGCAGAGAAAGCTTTCCCTTTATGTTGTCCTGATTTTGGCAATAAATTTACTCGTCGCCGGCACGATTGCGGCGCAGAACGCGCAGAATAACAGCAGCAGCAGCGGCGGCGTCTGGCAGAAGATTGACGATTCCGCGCTTCAGCAGCGAGGCAATATCGAGCGGCAGATTGTTCCGCTGTTTTATTCGACTTTCCAGCTGGATAAAGCGGCGCTCAGACAAATCCTGAACCGCGCGCCGAAGGAATTTTCCGGCGAAGGCAGAAGCGGCGGCGATGAAGTTATTCTGA
>JALZHR010000112.1 GCA_030860665.1 Acidobacteriota bacterium | reverse complement strand
CTTTGAAAAGCAGCTTGCTGCTTTTCAAAGACGATATTATCGCCGATTCGACGACATTATCTATCTCGAAGGCATTTACGTCGCGCCCGAACGACGCGATTCGGAAAGGGTTTTAAATATTTATCAGACCACGGCGTCAGCTTTTAGACCGCGTCGGAGACGTGTGCTTATCAGGCGGCGCGGATTTTAAGGAGGCGCATTCTGTATATCTGAAAGCCGGATTCAAATCGAAAGACAGTTGCACGACGATTTTTGTTTAACAAAGAAAAAATATAGACAAAAATTTTGTTTTTCCTTATAATTATCGGGAGGCTTTTGTTAGAGCCTTCCGCACTAATCATTTGAAGCTTCAGTTTTTAACTCTGACGACTTCTTCAAAAATTCAAGACATGCTCCCGCCCACTGTTGCTGTTGCTGTTGCTGCTATGAAGTAACCCCCGACTGTCTGGTCGTCCGGCTGCCGAATATGGATTCTCAAAAAACAACAAGACAGTATATGATGGCTATCATTGCGCTGGGAGCACTGTGCGTAGCCATCGCTTTATTGTCCTTTCCGCCGGAAAAACTCACGCTGCAATTCATCTTTCTTTCGCTGCTGACAATCGCCTTCGGCTCGCGCATCTCGATTCAGATTCCGCGCTTCAAATCTCACATAGCGGTTTCGGACACGTTTATTTTTCTGGCGATTCTTTTGTTCGGCGGCGAAGCGGCGATTTTGCTTTCGGCGGTCGAAGCCTTTTTCTCCTCTTGGCGATTCTGTAAGAAAAAAATCTCGGTTTTCCTTAATGCCGGGTTGATGGCGTGTTCGACGACCTTTGTCGTTTCGGTTCTGCGCTGCTTCGAGATTGACGGCGCGACGGTCATCCACGAAACAGCGCACACCAACCTGATTATTTCGCTGTCGGTAATGGCGCTCGTGCAGTTTATTTTCAATTCGGGCTTAGCCTCGATTTACGGCGCGCTGAAAAACGAAACGCCGTGGTGGGAAACCTGGAAGACGCATTATCTCTGGACGTCGGTGACGTATTTCGTCGGCGCGATAGCCGCCGGAATTTTAGCCGAGCTGGTCTTTATCATCGGCTTCGGCGTGATTATCGCCGCCGCGCCGATTATCGTCTTCGTTTATCTGACCTACCGGATGTATCTGAAAAACGTGGAGATGTCGCTCTCGCAAGCCGAGCAAGCCGAAGAGCACGCCCTGATTCTGGAGCAGCAGTCGCGCGCGCTCGCCGAATCCGAAGAGCGTTTCCGCAGCGCGTTTACCTACGCGCCGATCGGCATCGGCATCGTTTCGCCCGACGGCAAATGGCTGAAGGTAAACAAGGCGCTTTCGGAAATTCTCGGCTACACGGAAGAAGAATTTCTCGCCACCGAGTTTCAGGCGATGATTTGCGAGGAAGATTTGGGCGAGACGCTCATCAAGCTTCACGAATTGATGACGGGCAAAGTTCCCGCCTGCCAGCTCGAACAAAGATACCTGCACAAGCGCGGCAACGTCGTCTGGGTTTCGTGGAGCGTTTCGGCGACCACCGACCACAAAGCCGTGCGACCGAATTTAATCTTTCAGATGCAGGACATCACGGCGAAAAAACTGGCTGAAGAGCAGCTACGTTATAAAGCCACGCACGACGCTCTGACCGGCTTGCCGAATCGCGCCTGTTTTATGGCGCGCCTCGAACAGGCGCTGGAAAAGGCGCTCGATAATCCGGCTTATAAAGTCAGCGTTCTTTTCATCGACCTCGACCGCTTTAAAATCGTCAACGACAGTCTCGGTCATCAAATCGGCGACGAGCTTTTAATGGGCATCGCCGACCGGCTGCGCGAATGCCTGCGCCCGACGGATATGGTCGCCCGTCTCGGCGGCGACGAGTTTACGATACTGGTCGAAGGAAAATACGAGCCGAAAGAAGTCGTCCGCATCGCCGAGCGCATCCGCGAAAAATTTCTCAGTCCTTTTAACCTGAGCGGTCACGAGATTTTCAGCTCGGCGAGCATCGGCATTCTGGACGCTTCGGATAAATACTCGAAACCCGAAGACATAATGCGCGACGCCGACATCGCGATGTATCAGGCGAAACGCGCCGGAAAAGCCCGCCACGAAATCTTCACCCAGCATATGCACGACGCGGTCAAAGAAACTTTGCAGATTGAAACCGACCTGCGCCGCGCAATCGAGAAACAGGAATTTGAAGTTTATTACCAGCCGATTTACTCGTTTGAAACCGACCGCATCGTCGGATTCGAGGCGCTCGCGCGCTGGGAGCACAAAACTCTGGGGATGATTCCGCCGAACCGCTTCATTCCGCTGGCTGAGGAAATCGGCGTCATCGATGCGCTCGGCGAGCAAATCCTGCGCCGCGCCTGCGAGGAAGGCTGCCTGCTCCAGCAAATCGTGCCGGAAGGCGAGCCGTTCGTGATGAGCGTCAACATTTCCTGCAAGCAATTTGCTCAGGTGAAGCTCGCGGAAAGCGTAAAGCGCATTCTCGAAGACACGAAATTCAGCCCGAAAAATCTGAAGCTGGAAATTACCGAATCCGTTTTTCTGGAACACACCGAAACCGCCATCGAGGTTCTGCGCCAATTGTGCGACATCGGCATCGAGATTAATATCGACGATTTCGGTACGGGCTATTCAAATTTGCATTACCTGACGCAGTTTCCGATTACGACTTTGAAAATCGACCGCTCGTTTATCAGCCCGATTAAGGAAGACGGTCAGAATACTCAAATCGTGCAGACCGTAATGCTGCTGGCGCGCAGCCTGCGGATGAAAGTCATCGCCGAAGGCGTCGAAACCGAGGCTCAATACAATCAACTAAAAGCTCTGAACTGCGAAGGCGCGCAGGGCTATTTCTTCGGCAAAGCGATGAATTTCGAGGAAGCCGGAAATTTCCTGAGAGAGAAAAACCGCCATACAATGCCCGTGCCGCCGTCGCCGATGGAAGACATTTCGGTCGTCTCGACGCTTCAATAATTTTTTCACACGGCAGAGACGCCGCGGACGCAGGGATTTTTCAAAGAAAAATTAACAGGGATAACAGGGTATATAGGGATTTTAAAAACATTTTCTTATCCCTATGTATCCTGTTATCCCTGTAATTTCTTTCTCCGCGTCTTCGCGTCTCTGCGTTGTAAATTCCTATTTCCGCAGCCAGCCGAAAAGACCGTGAATCGTCACTTCGCGGTTCGTTTCGTAAATGGCGCGCGTCAGCGGAATCGACATCGGGCAGACCTGAACGCAGTTTTGCGCGTTGCCGCAGTTGGTGATGCCGTCGTCCTGCATCAGGGCTTCGAGCCGCTCGTCGCGCGTCATTTTTCCGGTCGGGTGCATATTCTGATAACGCACCTGCGCGATTGCCTGCGGACCGATGTAGTTTTCGTCGTGATATTGCGGGCAGGCTTCCAGACAGCAGCCGCACGTCATACAGCGCGAATAGGCGTAGCGTTCCTCGACCGTCTCCTGCGACATTCGCGGCGCGGGTCCGAGGTCGTGCGTGCCGTCCAGCTCGATCCAGACTTTCGTTCGCTTCAGATACTCGAACATCCGCGTCCGGTCGACCACCAAATCGCGCACGTTCGGAAACTTCGACATCGGCTCCAATGTTATCGTGTTTCCGCCGTTGGCGATTAATAAATCGTCTATCAAAGCCGAGCACGACTGCCGGACTTTGCCGTTGATAACCATCGTGCAGATGCCGCAGACCTGTTCCAGGCAGTTCATATCCCAGACGGGCGGCGTGGTCTGTCTGCCTTCTTTCGTCACCGGATTTTTGCGGATTTCCATCAGGGCGGAAATCACGTTCAGATTCCGGCGATACGGGATTTCAAAAGTTTCCGTATACTGCTGCCCGTCCGGTTTATCACGCCGCGAAATGCGAATCTCGATTGTTTTCGGCGGGTTCTCCAGCCGCTTTTTTTCCTCGTGCACGTTTGCTTCGTTCATATTTATTAAAAGAATTCGATTAATTCGTAAATATCTTCCAATTTTACTTTCAGTTCCACCGATTCGAGATTAACCGAGCTTTCGATTCCGATTGTCGCCCGATAAATCCAGGCATCATCTATTCTATGATATTGTTCAACGACAGCTTTATCCTGTGAAATCAATACATATTCCCGCAAGGTTTCAACCGTTTGGTAAAGCCATAATTTTTCGCTTCGGTCAAAAGCCGCAGTGCTGTCGGATAAGACCTCGATTATCAATTTCGGATTTGTTATCACATCTTGTCTTAATTTGTAAAAATCTAATTTTCCGCACACTACGGCAATATCGGGATAAAGAAATTTCTCACGATTCGGAATCCAAATCTTCAAATCGTTTGAAAAAGTTCGGCAATTCTTTTTTTTCAATGGGCGCGAAATAGTTTCTATTAAATTCGTAACTATTTGAATATGATTAACGCCCGCGCCAGCGAGACTTGGCGACTCACCGTGCAAAGGAATAATATAGCCGTCCCAATATTCGCTTTTGTATTCGGCTTTATCCTCCAAAGCCAGATATTCTTCGGGCGTATATTTTTTTGTTTGCAGCAAAGCGGTCGTTTTCATATCAATTTATTCCTTGAAAGATTCGCCTTTGGTAATTTTTTCGCCTTCCTTGCGCAGCATTTCCTCGCGCCCGACTGGTTTCAGTTCACTTCCCGGCTGCGGAACCTGCGCCGCGCCGCTCTTTTCCGTTCCGGCGGCGGCTTTCGCCTTGCCTTTCGTGTAATCGCGCTTGCGCGGCTCGATTAAGCCAATATCGACCGCCTCGTAAGATAGAATCGGCGCTTCGGCAGACCATTCGGCAATCGTCGTTTTCAGAAAATTCTCGTCGTCGCGCTCCGGAAAATCCGGTTTGTAATGCGCGCCGCGCGATTCGTCGCGGTTCAATGCGCCGAGCGTGATGACGCGCGCCAGTTGCAGCATATTCCACAATTGCCGCGCGTGCGGCAGAGCCTGCGTCGCCCACAGGTTTGAATCGTTTATCGAAATCCGCTGAAAACGTTCCTGAAGCTCAATCAGTTTTTCGTCCGTCGCCTTCAGGCGGTCGTTGTAGCGGACGACCGTCACGTTGTCGGTCATCCATTTGCCCATTTCCTCGTGGATTTTGTATTGGTTTTCCGAGCCTTCGTTTTTGATAATCCGTTGGTTGATTTCCTGCTGGCGACGCAGTTCCGCCGAATGGATGCCGTTGGTTTCCGTGTTTCCGCGCTCGACGTTTTTCGCGTAATCAATCGCTGACGGCGCAGCGACGAAGCCGCCGTAAACGCACGAAACCAGAGAATTTGCGCCGAGACGATTCGCGCCGTGAATCGAATAATCGCATTCGCCCGCCGCGAAAAGTCCGGGAATATTCGTCCGCTGTTCGTAATCGACCCACAAGCCGCCCATCGAATAATGAACGCCCGGAAAAATTCGCATCGGCACGTAACGCGGGTCGTCGCCGACGAACATCTCGTAAATTTCCAGAATCGCGCCGAGCTTTCGCGTTAAGGTTTCCGCCGGAATGTGCGTCAAATCCAGGTAAACCTGATTTTCGCCGCCGACGCCGAAGCCTTCCAGACAAATCTGGAAAATCTCGCGCGTAGCGATGTCGCGCGGCACGAGATTGCCGTAAGCCGGATATTTTTCTTCGAGAAAATAGCGGCGCTCGGCTTCGGGAATGTCACGCGGATTGCGGTTATCGCCCGGTGTGCGCGGAACCCAGACGCGACCGCCTTCGCCGCGCGCCGATTCGCTCATTAAACGCAGTTTGTCCTCGCCCGGAATAGAAGTCGGGTGAACCTGTATGAATTCGCCGTTGGCGTAGCGCGCGCCCTGCTGATACGCGGCGCTGACGGCGCTTCCCGTGCAGACCATCGAATTGGTCGATTTTCCGAAAATAAGCCCGGGTCCGCCCGTCGCCATAATCACGGCGTCCGCGTAAAAGGCTTGCAGTTCCAGCGTTTGCAGGTTCATCGCGACGATTCCGCGACAAACCTGGTGGTCGTCCAGAACGAGCGACATCATTTCCCAGCCCTCGTATTTTTTCACGCGCCCGGCGGTCTCCCATTTACGCACCTGCTCGTCCAATGCGTAAAGCAATTGCTGCCCGGTCGAAGCGCCCGCAAACGCCGTGCGGTGATGAAGCGTTCCGCCGAAACGCCGGAAATCAATCAAGCCCTCGCGCGTCCGCGAAAACGGCACGCCCATCCGGTCGAACAGATAAATAATTCCCGGCGCAGCCTCGCACATCTTCTGCACGGGCGGCTGGTTCGCCAGAAAGTCGCCGCCGTAAACCGTGTCGTCAAAGTGTTTCCAGGGCGAATCGCCTTCGCCTTTCGTATTCACCGCGCCGTTGATGCCGCCCTGCGCGCAAACCGAGTGGGAGCGTTTGACCGGAACGACCGAAAACAAATCGACGTCGTGTCCCTGCTCGGCAATTTTCATCGCCGCCGCCAGTCCCGCCAGTCCGCCGCCGACGACCGCTATTTTGATACCTTTTGATGCCATAAAAATTTAGTTGATAACTAAGAACTGATAACTGGTAACTGATAGTTTTATTTGTTCTGCTACTAATTATCAGTTCTCTACTATTAGTTGATTAAAATCTTCGCGAACCGCCGCCGCTGCCGCCCGCGCCCGGCTCGACGATGCCTTTCTTTTCCGCTTCTTCGCAGAACGCTTTCGGGAATAAACCGCACGGGCGAACGAAAGCGACCGCCGCGTTGACGCCGACCAGCGAAAGGAGAATCGACAAGCCGACCGCGCCGCGCAGCGCCATTTTCTGCGCCCGCTCGCCGATTAATATTCCCCAGTCGAGCGCAAACAGCCAGAAGCCGTAAGCCAGATGCCACGCCGTCGCCACGACGCCGAGAATATAAAAAATTAAAATAGCGACGTTTCTGAATTCCGCCGCGACGATAGCATAGGCGCGGTCGGCATTTCCCGCCACCGGGTTGCCGTATGATTCCAAGCCCGGAATCAGACCGAAACGC